>CALIZJ010000019.1 GCA_938028845.1 uncultured Blautia sp. | reverse complement strand
CATAGGAATTTTTGAAAACATGGCAAAGGCTACTTTAAAACTGTTCCATACACTTATCATGGCTTGTGTCCTCATTTCCTTTATAGAATATGGGAATTCCCGCTGTAACCTCTACCACTTCATCCGCCATTCCTGCCATTTCCTGGTTGATCTTTCCTAAATTTTCCTGATATTCCCTGGTTTCCTTGGAATATGCCTCTGCATCAGAAAAAATCTCATTTGTGACAACTACCAGGTGTCTGACCTGCTCCTTGATCTGCCGCACTCCGTTTAGGATCTTACTTACGGTATCTTCTGCGGGCTTATCCTCCCGGAACATTTCATTGGCAGTAAGGTTTGACATACATTCCAAAAGGATGATCCCATCAGAAGGAAGATACAGTTCTTCCAGATTTGTATAACATTCTACGGTTTCAAATCCCTTTCCTGCCCGCATTCTTCTGTGACGGTCGATCCTTTTATGGCTCTCCTCATCATATGGAAACATGGTGGCCACATAAAACCTGCGTCCTTTTCCCATGGATAAAATTCTTTCTTCTGCGTATGCGGATTTTCCGCTTCCGCTTCCGCCTGTCACTAAGACCATCATATTTATGTCAGCTCCTCATACTGTTCCATATGGATGTCCGCAAAGGTACCCATTGTGTTATAAAGATCCACACCCAGCTCCAATACAGGGAAAAAGGCAATTGCCCCTGTTCCTTCTCCCAGACACATGTCTCCGTGAAGGACCGGAGATTTTTCCAGTTTTTCAAGCAAAAGCCTGGACGCCGGTTCTTTGGACACGTGGGAAGAAAGCATATAATCTGCTGCACCAGGGCAGAGCAGCTTCGCCACAAGCGCCGCCACACAGGAAATAAAGCCGTCCATAACCACCGGAATCCTTAAAGCCGCGCCTCCTAAAAATACGCCTGCAAGCCCGGCAATATCCAGTCCGCCCACTTTTGAGAGAACATCCAGGACATCTTCCGGATCCGGATCATTGATCTCAATTGCCTTTTTTATGGCGTTTATTTTTCGTGCAAGACCTTCGCTGGAAAGTCCGGCTCCACGCCCGGTCATAACTTCCACCGGCTGCTTTAAGAGAACAGATGCCACAGCGCTGCTGGTAGTGGTATTTCCGATTCCCATTTCTCCGGTAGCTAAGATCTTATAGCCTTTATCTTTTAACTCACAGGCCACCTGAATACCAGCTTCAATAGCTTTTTTCGCTTCTTCCCTGGTCATGGCAGGGCCCTTTGTCATATTTTTTGTACCATACGCCACCTTCAGGTCTTTGCGCACGTTCGTATCCACAGCGATTCCTACGTCTACCGGATGTACGTCCACCCCGCATTTTCTGCACATGGCGCACACAGTCGTGGTTCCTTCCAAAAATCCATTGGCCACAAGGGCTGTGATTTCCTGTCCTGTCTGGGTCACGCCTTCTTCTACCACACCGTTATCCGCACACATAGCCACCAACGCTTTTTTACTGATGTCCACGGTGGGCTTTCCTGTAATACCTACGATCTGTGTAACCAGATCTTCCAGCTTTCCCAGGGAGTGAAGGGGATGTGCAATACTGTTCCAACGGATTCTTGCCGTCTCCATCATCTTGTCATCAAGAGGCTTTATCTCTTTGATCGTTTCCTCTAAAGTCATTTGTCGTTTCCTCCGTTCTTTTTTCTGATAAAATTCTACCATAGGAGAGAGAAAAAAACCAGTCCAGCCTCCCATAAAAAAAAAAAAACAGATACTGCTATCCGGCAGTACCTGTCCTGATCTGTTTCTTTAATTTTCCTTCTTTTTCCCGGTAGTAAACACAAAAAATTTACTGAACACATAGTTTAATGCCAACACAATAAACTGCGTGAGGAATTTTCCGATCATGTCGTTCATACCCATTATCTCTACCAGGAGCCACACGCCGCCTACCTCGATCACCATAGTGATAAGACGGGCGCTTATAAATTTACAGAAGGGCTGAATATGATCCTTTAATCTTTCGCATTTATCCTGGAATACATATTTGGAATTCACCACATAAGCGAACAAAATTGCCAGGATAATAGAGATCACATTGGCAACCGTAAGCTGTACGCCTGCCCTTCGCAGAATATAAAAACTGATAAGATTTACAAGCGTGGTACAGCCTCCAAAAAAAATGTACCGTATCACTGAGCTTTCAAAAAGCTTACGAATCCATTTTACCATAACTGCCTCCCGCTGCCTTTAATCGTGATTTGCCTGCTGGTAAGCATCTTCACTGCCCCGTATGATCTTCGACACAATATAGCGGGGACGGCGCTTTACCTCTTCGTAAATCTTGGCAATATAATACCCGATGATGCCAAGGCTCACCATGATCGCGCTGCCGATCAGCAAAAGCACAATAAGCGTCGTGGTATATCCCGCTACAGCAAATCCTCTGAAATACTGTACCAGGGAATAGATGATCAGTATAAGGGATCCAAGGAAACAGCCGCTTCCGATGACTGTCACAATCTGAAGGGGCATTGTGGTAAACGCAACAATATTTGTGAACGCATATTTTATCAGAGACCAGGTAGACCATTTGGACTCCCCTGCCTCCCTTTCCTGCACTTCAAACTCCACATAGGTTGTCTTATACCCCACCCAGGATGAGGTGGCGCGGAAAAACATGTTCCGCTCGGGCATGGAAAGAATACTGTTTACTGCTTTTCTGTCCAGCATTTTAAAGTCAGATGCATTCTGCATATCTACCTTAGTGGCTTTGGACATGATGCCATAGAAAAAGTTTGCGCTTTTTTTATGAAAGGCGCTCTCTTTTCCCCGGCTTTTTTTAACCCCTTCGATCACCTCATATCCCTCTTCCCAGAGGCGGTACATTTCCACTAAGGTCTGCGGCGGATGCTGGAGATCGCAGTCCATAACAGCCACCACATCCCCTGTAGCCTGGGCAAGTCCGGCAAATACGGCTGCTTCCTTTCCGAAATTCCTGGAAAAATGTACTCCTAATATATTAGGATCTTTTTTTCCGGCTTTTACGATTTCATCCCATGTATTGTCCTTAGAACCATCGTTTACAAGCACCAGCTCATATGAAATTCCAGCGCTGCTAAGCACTTCCTTTAAAACACGGCAGGTCTTTCCCACCATCAGTTCTTCATTATAAGCCGGCAGCACTACTGATAATCTACTCATGCAGTCTTCCTCTTTCTTTTCTCTTTCACAATCACGATTCCTATAAATAATACCACACCGGAAACTGTCAGCAGTAATCCTGCTTTTAAATATGGCGTAGTATAGTGCAGCTCAATGTCATAATCTCCCGGCGGAAGTTCAAGAGCCATAAACATTGTGTTTGCCTGTAAAATCTCCGCTTCTTCTCCATTTACCGTAGCTGTCCATCCTTTGCTGTAGGGAAGAGAAAACACAAGGGCTTTTCTCTCATCCAGGCTGACATTTAAGCTTACATCATTATCTTCTATAGTCAGATTTTCTATGGGATCTGTCTTAAGTGCAGATGCATACTCATCCAACTGGTCCGTCGGCTGACAGATCACCTTCAGATCATCATACCTGTAGCTTCCTTTTTTGTCAAAGGTCAGTTTAATATAAGTAATCGGATCCTCATGATAGCTGAGATTGCTGACAAAATTGTGACGTCCTCCATAGAAATTGTTCTTATTGGTAACAAACAGGATCTTTTTGCCGATCTCCTCGCCGTCAGCTTCTGAGGTGAGTGTGATGGTCATCTCATTTTCCACACTCTGATCCTTTACAAAAATGTTATACTTTTCTGCCAGGCTTAAAGCATCCCATTCTTCATCGGAATACTTGTGTCTGCGGTTTACTTCCAAATACTGCAGATTTTCAAAAACTACATTTGTTTCACAATTAGGCAGTCCCTGAATTTTAAGTACACAGCTTGCATTATCAGCGGTAGTTTTTATACGGTTTTCGTAAAGCTCTACATTCTCCAAATCCGTAATTTCGTATTCCACCTCAACGGAGGTATCCTCCGGTTCACACTGTGCAAGCTCACTTTCCTCCAAAACAACTCCCTGAAGCATAGCCTGCTGGCGCTCCATTACATCCATTTCCAGGTAATCTTCATAAGAAATATAGGAGTCATAAGTATAAGCCATAGGAAGGACATTGTCGTCCTCGTAAATTCCTATCGTATCCTGGGGTGCTTCCTCTTCTTCAAGTACCTGCACATCCGATGCCAGTTCTCCCACCAAGTCTTTTTCCGCTTCCCTTTTTATCCTGTCGTCGTCCGCCATCTGTACTTCATCAATTTTTTCATATCCATAAGGCACCAGTTCTTCCGGTCCCACAAAATACTTCATGGACAAAAGCTTCATCAGGTACGAACGCTCGTCCAGATTCTGGAACCTCTGCTCTAAGGGTTTATTGGAATAAATCTCGTCAAAAAAGCGGCTCACATAGCCATTGGCCAGGGAAAAGAAAAACTGACCGCCGTTCAGCTCGTTTAATATGGCAGAATTAAACTGTATTCCTGAACTCTCCTGCTCGAAACGGTATTCGTCTGAATCCGGAAGCTGGGCGATAGCCTGGGATACCGGATCATGAGCAGTTTCATAAGCTTCTCCTATATCTACATAAGACCAGACCCCGGATTCATTTCCGCTGGAAGTAAAAGAATAATACATATTTACTGCTATACTGCTTCCCATGGCACAGAACACCATGATATAACTGCATGCTTTATGGGTCTGCCAAAAGGAATACGCGCCCAAAAGGACAGCAACAACCACAAGAAAGACAGCCGCGATAATCACATTCCAGGTGTCGCTTGCATATTTATCGGTAAAGATGTAAAGGCAATACAGCCCTGTACAGATTCCGATCAATATCTTCTTCTTTTTCGTCAATGTAAAGATATCCGGATAGACCTTCACAAAAATATACGAAAGAAGCATGACAAAAGCCCAGTTCCACCGGTTTGTGGTATAAGAAAATCCGTTAAACACATGGGCAATATATGGCACCGACAAAAATACCATACACATGATGAAGCCAATCTTCAGCGCCGTATTTTTCTTTTTCTGGCAGAATAACACCAAAAGCCCTAAAAGAGCCATCACAGAAACGCCGATGATCGTGTACCTGGATAAATATTTTCCTGTCAAGGCACCAATGAGCATCCGATAATGCTTCACCGGATACATATCCGGCACATAAAGATCTGCTGCCATTCTGTCTGTGCCGAAAAGCGCCATCACCGTAGGCAGGAAGATCACACAGGCTATCAGAAGACCGACGACCCCGTAACCGACAAATTTTCCAATCCATCCAAACAGTTCTTTTATCCGGATCTTTCCGATGATCATAAAATACCGGTAGACTGCATAAATGATCATAAAAATTGCAATCATATAAAAGAAGTAAAAATTCGATATGCAGGAAATACCTACCATTATCATATACAAATAGGGTCTTTCCTTTTTAAATACCTTATCTACTCCAAGGCAGATCAACGGAAAATAAATACATGGATTGATAAAAAACGGATGTTTAAATCCTGCAACCATCATCCATCCGGAGAAGGTATACATCACCGCTCCCAAAAGCGTAGGAAGAGGCGGATTTTTATGATACCTGCAATACGCGGAAAAAGCGATTCCCGATAAATAGATTCTGGTTACAAGCAGAGCGTCATAAAGATACTCTGTGTACTTCTGCGGTACAAACACAGAAAGAAGATTTAAGGGATCGCCTAATGTATAATAATGAAGGGTTGTAACGATATCTGAGCCATACCCCATGTGCAGGTCCCACATGGGAATTTCAAATGTATGCTCAATAAAAATATTTTTCAGAATCGTTCTCAGATATTCTCCCAGATATGCAAGCGACGTGTAATGCTGACGCATCCCGTCCCCATTTGGTCCCCAGATAAAGGACTTTCCTATATAAAGATATCCCGCTGCGATCACTCCCATAAAAAGGAGAAAAAACAGCGTATAGGCAAGATAGTATTGCCTTCTGCCGTGCTTCGGGGAATTCAGGCCATTTTCCGCCCGCCTCCCCATAGCCTCTATCCTGTCTGCCACTTTCATTATTCTTCTTCCTCCAGATACCATTCGCCTAACAACTGTGCAAATTTCTCAGCACCTTTGGCGTTAAAATGTTTTTTGTCCTGATAATCTTCATTTGTAAATATTTCAAAAACATTCTCATACTCATGGAAATCAAAAAGCTGCGCCCCATTCTCATCGCAAAAATCCTGAAGATACTCATGAAAATCCTCCAGGTCTCCCATAAGCTTCGTAAATTCCCAGGTCATAGGCGTAACTACAATATTCAGCTCGATTCCCTCTTTTTTGCAGAAATCTGCGATTTTCTGCATATACTCTTCATTTACAGGAAGAACCTTGGAACGCTCCCATGTTGCATCTTCTCCCAGTTCCTCATCGTCAAAGGAACCGTCGTATTCCGCCATAGTGTTCTCGTTTCCATTTCCCAGATACACATAGTCCATCTGTTCTTCCGGCCCGATATTGTTTTTAAAATCCTCTGTTTTCTTATAATCCAGGTTTCGTTTTGCCACTCGTTCATTCAGCACATTTTCCACCCTGGCTGCGTAAAAAAGATAGCGCTCATATTCGTTAGGGGCCGCTGTCTTAAAAAGATATTCCGCCTTAACTACAGGGGACAGCATCCGGTCAAAAATTCCTTCCCGGATCTCGATTCCCTCTGTGTTTGTGTCATTAACAAGCGCCGGAACATGAATTCCAAGAAAGACCCTTTTTATAGGATTCACTCTTGCCTGATCCTTCAGCAGATAGTAGCTTCCGCTCAATGGCTGCGCGGAAGTGGAAAGATTGAACGCCTCACTGCCTATGGTCTCCCCCAGGACATTGCTGTCGATTCCCCAATGTGTCAGCGAAGTTCCAAGGACCAGCGTTTCAATTTCGCCCTTTGTATCCCTTAAATCATTTCTTGTATAAACCATTGTATTTCTGACCGATTCATAGGTATATCGGATACCCATATTAAATATACACAAAAATACAAGAATCAACAATATCCTGGGAAGAATTTTTTTAAAATTGCGCATATTCAAACCCTCCTATCATTGTCGAATCAAAGGCTCCAAAGCCCAGGATCCCTGCAATCAGTACGAAGTATACCAGCCAGCGCACTGCAAACGGTCTTTGGGCAAGAAAATCTCTCATAGGCATTTTTCTCTCCTGGATCAGGCTGACAATAAAGAAAAGGATCAGCCCGAATGCAATGTAAATCAGAGTATAATCCTGCATTCCCGGGAATATGGCTTCTCTTGAAAGGGAAATATCGAAATTAAACAGTATTCTTTTTATGATCTGGAAAGAACCGCTTGTGCTGTCCGCCGCAGGAAAAACCTTCATAAGCGACACAATAAGAAAAGTCCTCAGAATACAGAACAGCTTCCACCACCAGGACTCCTGGGGAATATGAAGCATTTCCTTCATCCAGTTAAACTGGGGTTCCAGAATGATCGCCGAAATCAATACGACACCATTGGCTATGCCCCACAGAATATATCTCCAACTGGCATCATGCCAAAAGCCTGTGCAGAACCATACGATGCACAGGGCAAAAACCACCGGAAAAAGCCTGCGTATACGTGCAGAAAAAAGTCTTTTTCCAAACTTTCCAAAAGCAATCGCTCCCTTTGAAATCGACGCCGGATAAAATACATAGTCCCGGAACCAGGAGCTTAAAGATATATGCCATCTTCTCCAGTAATCCGCCAGCGAATTGGCAAAAAGAGGCCGTTCAAAGTTCTCCGTCATCCGGATTCCGTATACCTGGGACATACCCAGTACAATATCCGTATAACCGGAAAAATCTGCATACATCTGGATCACTACATAAGCGCATCCCAGAAACAGTGTAAATCCGCTGGAAGTAGTATAATTATCAAAAATAGTATTTACCAGCGGCCGCATATTGTCTGAGATAACCGCCTTTTTAAATACACCCCAGAGGATTCTCTGGCATCCATAGGACAGATTGTGATAGGAAAAATCATGCCCTTGGTATAACTGAGGGGCAAGATCCAGCCACCTGCCAATGGGGCCCTGTGTCATCTGGGGAAAATACGTCACGAACAGAAGGACTTTAAATGGATTCCTCTCTGGCTCTGCCTTCCCTCTGTATACCTCCAGGGCATATCCGATACTCTGCAGGGTATAATAGGAAATACCAAGGGGCGCCACAATCCCCAAATGATTTACGCTTTCCATGCCAAAACGGCTGAGTACATAGTTTATATTATCAATAAAGAAATCGCCATATTTAAGCACAAGAAGGATGCCCAGGTTCACTACCAGCACGCCCCAGACCAGCCATCTGCGTTTTCTCGCCTTTATCTTTGCTTTTAACGCCTTTCTCTCCTCCCGGGAAAGCTTTCCCTTAGCTTCCTTCATTTCCCGATCCGCCGTTTTTTCTATCTTATACATGCGGTCCGTGGAGATCATAAGCGAAACAGTGGTCAAAATTACGTATAAAAAGGTATCAACGCCCATCAAATAGTAGAAAAGCAGGCTGGCAAGCAAAAGAACCACCCACCGTTTCCCTTTTGGCATCAGATAATAAATAACCACTGATATCATAAAACAAAGAAAAAACGCTAAATTGTTAACTGTCATATGTCTTTCCCCTTATCATTTATCAAATACGCCTGCGGCTCTGACAAGACTCAGCAAGCATCATTATAATATAATCGTATTGTGAAATCAAAGTGTAATTTTATATTTTTTTGACATAATTGTTACTTTTTTGATAACAACCTGCAATATTTTCTTTGTTTAATGCAAAACAAGATATATAAGGCAGCCCCAAAAATGCTGCATGCCCCTCCCAAACGAATATACGGAGTACAGTAGGTCAGCCGTATTTCATGGCTTCCTTCATCTAAAGTAAGAGACATGTACATGGTATTTGCTTTGGAAAGCTCCGTCTCTTTTCCATCCACATAAGCGGTAAAGCCTGTGCTGTAGGGAATCGCCAGAAGGAGGGCTTTCTTTCCGGAAACAGTAATATTTCCTGTAAGCTCATTTACACCATAGTTTACATTGGTAAGGGTTTCTTCTCCCAGGATCTGTGTTCTGGCCTGAATCCGCTCCACTGGCTGGCAGATCACTTTTAAAGAGTCATAGGAATACACGCCTGTATTTTTAAAGGTAAGCGTGATGACTCTTCTGCTTTCTTCCTGGTATCCCACATTGCAGAGGAAATTATGTCTTCCGCTGTAGGCATTATATTTATTGGTAAAAATCTTAATACTTTTTTCAATAGAGCCTGCGGTAACTCCAATGGACGCCTCCTGACTTTCTTTCCAGTACCTCCACTGGCTGTCCTTATAAAGCACGGAATTTTGTTCATAGGCGCTCATTTTATTCCACTCTTCGTCGCTGACAAGCTCCCGGGGAGAAAGCCCCTCATAGTCCAGTCCTTCCGCCACAAGATACGTTTCACAGTCCTCCAGTCCGGTGAAGATCAGACGGACCCTGGCATCTTCCTCTGTGACAACGAACGCACCGTCCTCAATGGTACATCCATCCTCCGGCACCAGACGGTAATTCATGGTTTTATCGTCAAAAGCAGGTTTTGTTTCCGGCAGATCGCTCTCTTCCTCAAGAACTACTCCCTGCAAAAGCGCCTGCTGCTTTTGTGTGACACTTAGTTTTTCATATTCTTCCCTGGGGATATAAGAAGCATACGTGTACCCAATGGAAAGTGCATCTTCACATTCATATGCACGGTATTCCTTCCCGCTTTTTTTGCTCGTTCCTGCCTTTTCATCATATCCATAAGGAAGGTAATCATGTCCTTCTCCATTGATCACAAAATACTTAACAGAAGCAAGCCGGTCTAAGATTGTCCTCCCGTCCAGATTCTCATAATGCTGCTCCCATGGCGTGTTTAAGTACATTTCATCGAAAAACCGGCTGATATTCCCATTGGCCACACTGAAATAATACGCAGTACTGTTAGTCCCCATACGCATGGAAGTATTATCATAGGGGAGGGATCCATACTGGTCATAGCGGTATATACTCTCATCTCCTGTATCCAGCACAGCCATATCCGCACCTGATTCCAATTTCTCCAGTGCTTCTCCCTGGTCGGAAAACTCGGACAGATAATCTTTTTCGTAGGAATACTGGTAGGATACGCCGATCACAATACTTACCATCAGAAGTCCGGCCAGTATGCCGCACAAATATTTTCCCCTTACAAACACATTTCCATATGAAACCACTGTAAACGCCGCTATTGCCAGAAGGATAACAGAGACCATATTTCTTTCTGTCCGGGCAGCATCTGATCCCATAGCAAGGACACAGTACGCCAGCAGCATGACGAAGATCTTTCTTTTTTCCCTTATGGTCAAATGAAAAAGCTCCGGATAAGCTTTCACAAAAATATAAGCAATCATCATGCCGTATGCCCAAATCCAACGGTTAGACACATAAGAAAAGCCATTCAGCACATGTCCTGCAAAAGGAAGGAGCAAAAACAGATTCAGCATAAGAAAGCCAGCTTTTAAGAGGGTATGCTTTTTCTTTTTAGAAAAAAGCACAAAAACCCCTGCCATGGCTACTGCTGAATAGCCTGCCACGCCCCACTGGATCATATTTTCCCCAATGAGACAGCCTAAATACTTCTCATAATATATCCTATCATACAACAGAGGAACATAATTTTCAGTCTGAAATCTCTCTGTTCCAAAAAGAGTCATGATCACCGGAAGGAAAATAACCGCAGCAATCAGCACAGCAATGAAAAAATACCCAAGGAACCGCAGGAACCATTTTCCCACATCCTTTAGGGAACGCTCTTTAAAAATAGCGAAATACCGGAACGCTGCATATAAAAACATAAATATGCACAGCATATAAAAGAAATAGAAATTAGATGCTGCAGCAATCGTGGTGGACCAAATAAATAAATGAGGCTTTTCTTTTTTATAGATCTTATCAATCCCCATCAGTATCAGGGGGAGATAGATCATAGGGTTTGCAAAATAAGGATGCCGCATAGAAGCATATATCGTCCATCCTGCAAATATGTAGATCAGCGTGCCGAAAAAAGTGGCCTGTTTAGGATTTCCATGGTAAAAGCAATACAGGCTGAATGTGATGCCCGCCAGATAAATCCGCACAAAAATAAGTGCTGTATATAAAGTTTCTGTATGTTCTGCCGGGACAAATACTGAAAGCAGCGTAAGCGGATCTCCGATCACATAATAATGGAGCGTAGTCAGAATATCTGAACCATATCCAATATGCATATCCCACATAGGGATCGTCAGCTTATGTTCCACAAAAAGCGTTTTTAAAATCCCTCTTAAATATTCTCCGTAATAAGAAAGAGAATTTACATGCTGGGGAACGCCGTCATGGCTCCAGATCACTGATTTCCCATTAAAATAAAAATAAGAATATATAAAGGCAGATATAAAAAGAAAAACTATTGTATATAAAAGGAAATAATCCTTTTTGCTTTCTTTTGAAAACCATTTTTTCATGAGCAACGATCTTCTCCTGAGGCTGTATTTTCGTTTGTCATTTTCGTACTAATTTTTGATTATAGGCAACCACAGGGAAAATGTCAATCAACTTTCTGCTTCCAGCCCTAAATACCATTCTCCCATCATTGAAGTAAACAGTTCTGAGCCGGTCCTATTCAGGTGTTTATAATCCTGGAAATATTCATTGGAAAACAGATCATAAACGTTCTCTATCTGTCCCGCGTCGTAAAGATTTGCTCCATATGCGCTGCAAAATTCCTGGAAATACTGATTCAAATCATCTAAATCGCCAATGATGCTGGCGTACTCAAAAGTCAGAGGCGTGATAAAGATATTTAATTCAATGCCTCTCTCCTGACAAAGCAGGGCGATTTTTTCCAGATATTCCACGCTGATGTCCAATACATTATCCCTGTCCCAGTATTCTCCTTTTCCCACCTTTTCTTTATCATAGGAGCCATCGTACACCTCATCCGTATTCTCATTTCCCATGCCGTAATAGGTCATGTCTTCATCTTCCGGAGGAATATTATTCTGATAGTCCTCACCACGCTTATAAGTTACATTTTCTTTTACCATATCGATATTGAAAAGATTATCGATCCTGGTGGCATATAAAAGATACTGTTCCAGTTCTGTGAAATCCGCCGTATGTACAAGATAGTCCAGTTTTCCCAAAGGCGTCACAAGTCTGTCGAAAATCCACTGTCTTACATCCAGGGCCTTATTATTATCCCGAAGCATAGTTGTGGCGTGCAGACCAAGAAAAACCCGCTGAATGGGATTGATCTGACTTTGTTCCTTTAAAAAATAATAGCTTCCGATCAGAGGCTGAGCAGAAGTGGCCAGATTAAGGGTCAGGCTGTCCAGCATCTCTCCTAACAGATTTCCATCCACGCCCCAATGAGCCAAGGAGGATCCCAACACAAGGGTCTCCACCTCTCCCCTCGTCTCCTTGATCTCATTTACCGTGTATATCCCATTTCTCGTGGGCGGCTCATATAGGTACCGCACTCCGCTGTTCAAAGCCGCCACAAAAACAACCAGTATAAGTATACGGGGTAAGATTTTTTTTACGTTTCTCATTTTAAGAAACCTCCTGATTTTTTCTTCTCCTTCCAAAAAAATCTTATGCATCTCGTCTTATCCCGCCCGTCAGGGCTTCTTTCATAAGCAAAAATCCAACCCCTAAACAAAATAAACGGATTTTTTCTATGAAATGAATATTTTTCATTTTCCTTACATATATATAATGCACGAGAAAGCCATTTTATTGCATCGATTTTATATTTTTTTTATATTTTCTTAATTGGATGCCCATGTCTCTCTGGTTGAATTTAGGATTTTCCATAGCGTAAATAAATATTATCTTAAAAAGTGCAGTCTAAAAATGCAAAATAAACAGAAGGGACATTATCTTTCGATAATGTCCCTTCTGTTTATTATTATCTTACTGTTCTCAAGCAGTAATTTGTCATTTAAAGATTCCGATTATTCTTCTGCACCGTAAAGAGTAACCAGTTTCTTCAGATAGGAATATCTCTCTTTTGCTTCGGACTCGTTCTTAGCGAACAGTCTTTCTGCCTTTTCCGGATTCTGACGTTTCAGAGAATTGTAACGAACCTCTCCGTCAAGGAATGCCTGGTAATCATCCATGTTCGGCTCTTTGGAATCAAGAGTGAACTTGTTTCCTTCTGCTGCCGGGTTAAATCTGAAGTTATGCCAATATCCGCACTTAACAGCCAGTTCTTCCTCTGTCTGTGCCTTTGCCATACCTTTCTTGATACCATGGTTGATACATGGAGCGTAAGCGATGATCAGGGA
>CALIZJ010000018.1 GCA_938028845.1 uncultured Blautia sp. | reverse complement strand
GCACGGTCAAGACTATGGGTGCAAGAATGGACACCATAGAAGGCACAGTTAAGACAATGTGCGAGAGAGCAAATGTGGTGGAAAATAAGGTGACGGATATTCAGATGACATTGGAAAATGAGACTAATAAGAATATCCAGATAGTAGCAGAAGGACATTATATATTGAACCGAAAGCTTGGCGATGCTTTGAAAGTGGAAGCTGAAAAGGAAATGCTGCTTTTGAAGGTCAACCACATGGAGACAGAAATCCGGCAGATAAAGACAAGGATCGAGGAAATCGCATAGCGTCAAAAATCAGGCAGTGTATGTAAAATGTGGGTACATACATAGGAAGGCAAAAAGGCTGCCAGGAATAGATAATTTTAAGTTATCGTTCCTTGGCAGCCTGTACTTTATCACCCCGGACAGCAGACACAGATTGGTTTATTTGCTGCCGCGAAAGTGCAGTCTTATTCATAAACAGAAGGAGACCGGGGATTTTACTCCCCGGCAGTATGAAAAAGAAAAAGTTTATTGCTATGTACAGTTTATACTATAAATTTTCTGTGTGAAAAAAATGTGATAGAGGTTTGAAAAAAATGTGAAAAATCCGCCATGATTTTTGTGGCAGTTGTTCACAAAACTAACATAAATCTTTGCTAATATTACCAATATAAGAGATTGATTATAAATCTGCGGATTGGAGGAATAGAGGATGGATGCATTAAAAATTCTTGTTGTGGACGATGAGAGCCGTATGAGAAAGCTGGTAAAAGACTTTTTGTCAAAAAAGAATTTTCAGGTCATAGAGGCAGGAGACGGGGAAGAAGCCATGGATATCTTTTATCAGGAAAAGGATATCGCCCTGATCATACTGGACGTTATGATGCCGAAAATGGATGGCTGGGAAGTGTGCAGAGAGGTGAGAAAAAATTCTAAGGTGCCGATCATCATGCTGACTGCCAGAGGGGATGAAAGAGATGAACTTTTGGGCTTTGACCTGGGGGTGGATGAGTATATATCCAAGCCTTTCAGTCCCAAGATTCTTGTGGCAAGAGTGGAGGCGATCTTAAGACGTACCGGGCAGGATGCAGCAGGGGACGTGCTGTCGGCAGGAGGAATCACTATCGATAAAGCTGCCCATCTTGCTACGGTAGATGGAAAACCTATGGAACTGAGTTTCAAAGAATTTGAGCTTCTCACCTATTTTCTGGAAAACCAGGGAATCGCTCTTTCCAGAGAGAAAATATTAAATTCCGTATGGAATTACGATTACTTTGGAGATGCCCGTACCATTGATACCCATGTAAAGAAACTCAGAAGTAAAATGGGAGACAAAGGAGAATATATTAAAACTGTGTGGGGTATGGGGTATAAATTTGAGGTAGAGGAAGCATGACCAGGAAAAAGAAAAAAGAAAAGAAAGCTAAAAGCGGAAAGTTGAATTCCCTGAGGTCGCAGATTGCAGCATTGTTTATTGGTCTGCTCCTTCTTTCTATATTCACGATTACTGTGATAAATGCACTGTTTCTGGAACGTTATTATGTGGCGCAAAAGGCGGATGTAATGACGGAAGCTTCAGAAAAAATGACAGATCTTGTGGAGGATATTGAAAACTCCAATGGGGCATACGAAGACAATACAGATGCTATTTCTGATGAACTTAGAAAATGGTGTTCCAGGAATAATCTTACCTGGGTAATTATCACAGATGATAATGAAGTGGTTGCGTACCTGGGAGAATATGAAAATCTCAGTATGATGCGGAACCGCCTGTTTGGGTATGCTTATGAATTGGATGATATCAAACAGAAGAATGAAATCTTACAGGAGACAGATGAGTATGTAATCCAACAGGTTCACGATAGATTTTCCGATACAGATTATGTGGAGAGCTGGGGAGAAATCCAGGATGAGAGTTATTTTTTCCTGATTCGTACGCCTCTTGAGAGTATCCGGGAAAGCGCATCTATCTCCAATGATTTTTATTTCTTTGTAGGCCTATGTATTATACTGTGCAGCGGTCTTATCATTTGGATCGTTACGAAGCGGATCACCAAACCTATTAGTGAATTGACCCAGTTATCCAGGCGTATGTCCCAATTGGATTTTGATGTGACCTATCAAAGTCATGCGGGAAATGAGATCGATGTACTTGGAGATAATTTTAACCGTATGTCCCAGCAGCTTGAGCAGACCATATCAGAACTGAAATCAGCGAACAATAAGCTGCAGAAGGATATTGCAGACAAGATTAAAATAGATAAGATGCGAAAGGAATTCCTGGATAATGTATCTCATGAATTAAAGACACCTATCGCTTTGATCCAGGGATATGCAGAAGGGCTGAAAGAGAATATTTCCGAAGATTCTGAAAGCCGTGAATTTTATTGTGATGTCATTATGGATGAAGCGGGGAAGATGAATAAGCTTGTAAAGAATCTTCTTACGCTGAATCAGTTGGAATCCGGAAAAGATGAGACGGTTATGGAGAGATTCGATATCGTCTCCCTTATCAATGGCGTACTGCAGACTATGGATATTATGGTACAGCAGAAAGAAGCAAAGGTTGTGTTTAATGAAACTGAACCGATTTATGTTTGGGCAGATGAGTTTAAGACAGAAGAAGTAGTGACAAATTATACCAGCAATGCCCTGAATCATTTAGATGGGGAACGTACGGTTGAGATTAAGATCCTTCCGTTGGGAGACCGGATCCGTATTTCTGTATTTAATACAGGTCAGCCGATTCCTGAGGAGGACATTCCTAATCTTTGGAACAAATTCTATAAGGTGGATAAGGCAAGGACAAGAGAATACGGCGGAAGCGGCATAGGACTGTCTATTGTAAAGGCTATCATGGAAGATATGAATCAGGAGTATGGTGTGCAGAATTACGACAATGGAGTGGAGTTCTGGTTCACTCTTGACACAAAATAGCAGTATTGTTTGCACTGGAACAGAAACAATTACGAATGAAAAACAGGCAGACGCAAGAAATCTCTTTGCATCTGTCTGTTTTTGCGTTATACTGTAATTTGGATATCTATTGTGATGAAATATAAAGAAATGGCAGGGTGAATGATGATTGGATTGATCGATTACGGCGCTGGAAATATGAAGAGCGTGGAAAAAGCAATACAGTACTTAGGTGAAGAGACTGTCGTCTCCAGAGACCCGAAGGTACTTTTAAGTGCGGAAAAAGTGATACTGCCTGGTGTGGGAAGTTTCGGCCAGGCTATGGAAAATCTTCATAAATATGGATTGGTCCCTGTAATTCAGGAAATTATAGAAAAAGATACACCATTCCTTGGAATATGCCTGGGTCTGCAGCTTTTATTTGAAAGCAGTGAGGAAAGTCCCGGGGTAAAGGGGCTGGGAGTGCTTAAGGGAGAGATCCGGAAGATTCCTTCTGCACCGGGGCTTAAGATTCCTCATATGGGCTGGAATTCCCTGGACCTTAAAAATGAAGGAAGGCTTTTTGTGGGGATTCCTGAACAGACCTATGTATATTTTGTACATTCCTATTATCTTAAGGCAAAGGATGAAAAGATCGTAAAAGCATCTACAGAGTACAGTACCTGTATCCATGCATCCGTGGAACAGGGAAATGTGTTTGCCTGCCAGTTCCATCCTGAGAAAAGCGGCTATTATGGACTGAAGATCCTGGAAAACTTTATAGCATTGAAAAAGGAGGAACGCTGATGTTTACGAAGAGGATCATTCCCTGCCTGGATGTGAATAAGGGACGGGTTGTAAAAGGAGTAAATTTTGTAAATTTGAAAGATGCAGGAGATCCGGTGGAGATTGCTAAGGCTTATGATGCTGCCGGAGCGGATGAGCTGGTATTTTTGGATATCACCGCTTCTTCAGAGGCACGGGACACAGTGGTGGATATGGTAAGAGCTGTAGCTGCCAATGTGTTTATCCCCTTTACGGTAGGCGGCGGGATCCGCACAGTGGATGACTTTAAAAAGCTCCTGCGGGAGGGAGCAGATAAGATTTCTGTGAATTCCGCAGCTATTGACAGGCCGGAGCTGATTTCAGAGGCGGCGGATAAGTTTGGAAGCCAGTGCGTAGTAGTAGCCATTGATGCAAAGCGCCGTCCGGACGGAGGCTGGAATATCTACAAACACGGCGGGAGACTGGATACGGGAATAGATGCGGTTTCCTGGGCGAAAAAGGTGGAAGAGCTTGGCGCAGGAGAAATCCTTCTTACAAGCATGGACTGCGATGGGACAAAAGCAGGATATGATATTGAACTGACCAGAACTGTGGCGGATACAGTATCCATTCCGGTGATCGCATCCGGCGGAGCCGGGACTATGGAACATTTTTATGAGGCATTAGAGGAAGGAAAAGCAGACGCAGCTTTGGCCGCTTCTTTGTTTCATTATAAAGAACTGGAAATACGTCAGGTAAAAGAGTACCTTATGAACCGGGGCGTTTCTGTCCGCTTATAAAACAAAAAACAAGAAGATAAAAGAGGTGAAATACATGGCTCCTTTGTCAGGAGAATGGTTAGAGGCGCTGAAAGGAGAATTCAAGCAGCCTTATTATGCGAAACTGTATAAAACAATTATGGAGGAATACCAAACAAGAAAAATTTTTCCTCCAGCGGATGAGATGTTCAATGCCTTTCATTTTACCCCGCTGAATGAGGTAAAGGTGGTTATCCTGGGACAGGACCCCTATCACAATGACGGGCAGGCACATGGACTTTGCTTCTCTGTGAAAAAAGGGGTGGAGATTCCGCCGTCCCTGGTGAATATTTATCAGGAGCTGCACGATGACTGCGGATGCTATATTCCAAATAACGGATATTTGGAAAAATGGGCTCGACAGGGCGTTCTTCTTTTAAATACTGTATTGACTGTCCGGGCACACCAGGCAAACTCTCACAGAGGCATTGGATGGGAGCAGTTTACAGATGCGGCTATCCGGATTTTAGATGAGCAGGACCGTCCTATTGTATTTTTGCTTTGGGGCAGGCCGGCGCAGATGAAGCGCTCCATGCTCCGTAATCCGAAGCATTTGATACTGGAGGCCCCGCATCCAAGTCCTTTGTCTGCTTTTAGGGGATTTTTTGGATGCAGGCATTTCAGTAAGACCAATGAATTTCTCACAGAGAATGGGCTTTCCCCCATTGACTGGCAGATTGAAAATATATAAAGGAACGGGAACGATATGGCGAAAAAAACGGATAATACATTAGTAAAAAACGCCTCCTTTCTTATGGTGGCAGCTTTGATATCAAAGATCATAGGGATGCTTTACAAAAGCCCTTTGTCTACCACTTTGGGAAGCCAGAGTTTTGCCTTGTTCCAGTTTGCCCAGAATGCGTATTTTATCCTTTTGATGATCGCGTCCTTTAGTATCCCTCAGGCAGTGTCGAAGGTAATGGCAGAAAAGATCGCCTTTAGAAGATACAGGGATGCACAGCGTGTATTTTACTGTGCCCTTTTTTATGCGGCAATAGCCGGCGGCGCGGTGGCGCTGTTCTGTGTTTTTGGAACTTCCATTTTAGTTCCGGAAAATACGGCGAATGCACGGCTGGCTCTGCAGATGCTGGCGCCTACTATTTTTCTGTCGGGAATTCTGGGAGTGTTCAGGGGATATTTTCAGGCATACCGGAATATGATGCCCACTTCCGTGTCGCAGATCATTGAACAGATCTTTGTGGCAGTGACAGCGCTTTTGATGTCCAATGTGATGATCAATCATTTCCGCCCCCAGGGCGAAGAGGCAATGGAAAGATGGGGAGCGGCAGGCGCTACCATGGGAACGGGAGCTGGTGTCCTTGCAGCGCTGATCTTTATGATCTTTGTCTACTGCTTAAATAAACGCACCATCCGAAAAAAGATTAACAGGGATAGGCGCTCCATAAACGAAGGATATGGAAACCTTATGAAAACCATGGTCCTGATCATTATGCCCATTATCCTCAGCGCGTTCATCTATAATGTAAACGGCTATATTAACAGTTATATGTACACCGGCATTATGGGAACGAAAGGAGTGGAATCGGATCTTATACACACGTTGTACGCAGAATATGGGTTTTTTATGACTTTGATCAATATTCCTCTTACCCTGGCAAGCACTGCGCCTACTTCCATGATCCCGGAGGTATCCGCCCATTATGCAAAAGCGGACATCAAAGGGGCCAACGAAAAGACAGAAAAGGCAACCTGGGTAAGTATGCTGATCTCTATTCCCGCTGCCGTAGGCCTTGCCGTTTTATCCGGCCCTATCACAAGGCTTATTTTTCCGGGGACAAACGGAGTGGCTGGAGAGCTTTTGATCATCGGCGCGATCACCATTATTTTAAATGGAAATTCAAACATTTCAAATGGCGTGCTTCAGGGAATCGGAAAACCAAGAATCCCCATGATCCATGCTACGATCGCACTGGTTGCCGATGTGATCGTTATGGCGCTTCTGCTGCTTTTAACAGATTTAGGCGTATATACCATTGTGATTGCCATGATCGTCTATGCTGTGGTCATGTGTGTACTGAATGACCGCGCCATGAAACGTTATATGAAATATAAAAATCCATTCCGCACAGCTTATCTGTATCCCCTTCTGGCATCCGTGCCAATGGCGGCAGTAGCAGGCGGCGTATATTACGGGCTTTATATGCTGATCCATTCAAATGTGGTCTGCCTTGTTTTTTCTATCGTTTGCGCAGTGGCAGTATATTTGGCAGTTTATTTATATATCAGCAAGCCAAGCATGGAGGAACTTGCCGCATTACCCGGCGGCAGGTCGATATATACCTTTGGACGCAGATTCCATTTATGCTGAAGATTTTTCATGGAAGAAGATTCCTGTTTTGGGAAATACCTGCCGAAAGGAACTTTAAGTTTTTTTTGGTGTAAAAAAATACCCAGACACCTCAATTTTGAGGCGCTGGGTGTTTTTTATTGGTTATGCTTCGCTCTTTTGGGTTTTCTGTAAGTTTTTCTGTGCTGTAGAAAGCATTAGTTTGATTCGGTTTAACTGGTTTACCTCGCTTGCTCCGGGATCGTAGTCGATTGCCACGATATTTGCTTCCGGATGGGAACGGCGGATTTCTTTGATCACGCCTTTTCCTACAATGTGATTTGGCAGACAGCCAAAGGGCTGGATACAAACAATGTTCGGCACGCCGCCATGGATGAGTTCCATCATCTCACCGGTAAGGAACCAGCCTTCGCCTGTCTGATTTCCAGGAGATACGATAGGTGATGCCATATCCGCAAGATCCTTGATATTTGCGGCAGGTGTAAAATGTCTGCTGGAAGCCAGAGCTTCGTTGGCAGCTTTTCGTACCCAGTCGATTCCCTTGATTCCCCAGTTGGCGATGGCAGCCTTTGACTTTTTAAAGCCAAGGTATTCGGATTTAAAGTTCTGGTTAAAGAAGCAGTAGTTAATAAAGTCGATCAGGTCAGGCACTACCGGTTCTGCTCCTTCTGCTTCCAGGAGATCAGCCAGATGGTTGTTGGCGGCAGGGAGGAATTTTACAAGGATTTCTCCTACAATACCCACCCGTGGTTTCTTTTCGCCGCTGATAGGGATCGTGTCAAAGTCATGGACCATTTCTTTACACATGCGTTTGAAATAACTATGACTGACGCTTCCTCCTGTAAGGAATGCGATAACCCGCTGCTCCCAGATTTTATGTTTCCTGTTTACGATTCCTTTTTCCAGCTCGTAAGGACGCATACGGTAAACGCATTTCATCAGGATATCTCCGAATACAGCTCCATAGACTACCCTCTTCACCAGAGGAAGGGTGATCTTAAAGCCAGGATTGCTTTCCAGACCGCTTAAGTTTACGGAGATGACCGGTACCTGCTCCATATTTGCCTTTTTAAGAGCGCGCCGGATAAATGCGATATAATTGGAAGCACGGCAGCCCCCTCCTGTCTGTGACATGACAACAGCGGTTTTATTCAGGTCATACTTGCCGGACAGCAGGGCATCCATGATCTGTCCCACAACGATCAGGGAGGGATAACAAGCATCGTTATTTACATATTTTAAACCTACATCCACGGCCCCTTTATTGTCGTTAGGAAGGACTTCCAGGTGGTACCCGCAGGTATTAAAAGCTGCCTGGAGGATCCCGAAATGGAAAGGCGACATCTGGGGACAAAGAATGGTGTAGTCCTTGCGCATTTCCTTTGTAAAGGAGACCTTTTCAATAGAGGAAGGTGCGATAGTACGTGTTTTTTTCTGAGCATCCTTGGCGCGGATAGCTGCCAGAAGGGAACGGACACGGATACGGGCCGCACCTAAGTTATTTACCTCATCGATCTTTAAGCAGGTGTAAATCTTACCGCTTCCTTCCAGGATCTCATAAACTTCATCTGTAGTCACAGCATCCAGGCCGCAGCCAAAGGAATTTAACTGGATGAGATCCAGATCATCCCTTGTCTTTACAAAGTTCGCCGCTGCATACAGACGGGAATGGTACATCCACTGGTCATTTACGCGAAGAGGACGTTCCACCTCGGCAAGATGGGAAACAGAGTCCTCTGTGAGTACGGCGATGCCATAGCTGTTGATCAGATCCGGGATTCCGTGATGGATTTCCGGGTCAATGTGGTAAGGGCGGCCTGCAAGTACGATTCCACGGCGATGATTCTGTTCTATGTATTTCAGGGTTTCTTCGCCTTTTTTCTGGATATCGGTGCGCACATTGGCAAGCTCTTCCCAGCCTTTGTGAGCAGCAGCTTTTACCTCCTCAGCAGGGATATCTTTAAAAATCTGGACTAAGCGGTCCGTAAGGATGGCCTCTGAGGTAAAAGCAAGGAATGGATTTTGGAAGTCAATTTCCGGGTCATTCAGTTCGTCTACATTGTTTTTTATGTTTTCTGCGTAAGAGGTTACGATGGGGCAATTATAATGATTTACCGCATCGGGAAATTCATTCCGTTCATATGGAACACAGGGATAGAAGATGAATTTCACACCTTTTTTGATCAGCCAGCTTACATGTCCGTGCGCCAGTTTGGCAGGATAACATTCTGATTCACTTGGAATGGATTCAATACCAAGCTCGTAAATCTTTCTGGTGGAGGTAGGAGATAAGACCACCTCGTATTTCAGTTCTGTGAAGAAAGTAAACCAGAAAGGATAGTTTTCAAACATATTCAGGACACGGGGGATTCCTACCTTGCCGCGTTTTGCCTTGTCCCCGGAAAGGGGTTCGTAGGAAAACATCCGTTTATATTTATATTCATAAAGGTTCGGGACATGATCCTTGTTTTTCTCTTTTCCGATCCCGCGCTCACAGCGGTTTCCGCTTACAAACTGACGGCCGCCGGAGAATTTGTTTATGGTAAGACGGCAGTTATTGGTACATCCCCGGCAGTTTGCCATGGATGTGGTGTATTCTAAGGTATTGATCTTTTCAATAGGCAGCATGGTACTTTCCCTGCCTTCTTCATAGCGCTCTCTGGCGATGAGGGCTGCTCCGAAAGCACCCATGATTCCTGCGATATCCGGACGGATGGCTTCGCAGTCCGCAATCTTTTCAAAACTTCGCAGTACAGCGTCATTATAGAAAGTTCCGCCCTGCACGACAATGTGTTTTCCAAGCTCAGATGCATCGGACACCTTGATTACTTTGTAAAGGGCATTTTTGATGACAGAGTAAGCGAGGCCGGCAGAGATATCCGCCACGCTCGCCCCTTCCTTCTGGGCCTGTTTTACTTTGGAATTCATAAATACTGTACAGCGGGTGCCAAGATCGATGGGATGCTCAGCAAAGAGCGCCGCCTGTGCGAAGTCCTGTACGCTGTAATTTAGCGATTTTGCAAAAGTCTCGATAAAGGAACCGCAGCCTGAGGAACAAGCTTCATTTAGCTGTACGCTGTCTACGGTCTGGTTCTTGATCTTAATGCATTTCATATCCTGGCCGCCGATGTCCAGGATACAGTCTACGTCTTTATCAAAGAACGCTGCCGCATAGTAATGGGAGACCGTCTCTACCTCTCCCTCATCCAGAAGGAGCGCTGCCTTTACCAGAGCTTCTCCGTATCCGGTGGAACAGGAGTATGCGATATGGGCATCCTTTGGCAGTTTTTCATAAATTTCCTGGATGGAACGGATGGCGGTCTTTAAAGGGCTTCCGTTATTGTTGCTGTAAAAGGAATATAAAAGGGAGCCGTCTTCGCCCACCAGAGCAGTTTTCGTAGTAGTAGAACCGGCATCAATGCCAAGGTAGCAGTTCCCTTTATAAGTAGAAAGGTCTGCAGTGGCTACCTTATAGGAACTCTGGCGCTTATGGAATGCTTCATAATCCTCTTTGGTTTCAAAAAGAGGCTCCATACGTTCTACTTCAAAGTCCAGCTTGATTGATTTTTTCAGTCTGTCGCGAAGCTCTGTCAGGAGAACGGGATTCTCCTTTTTGGAATTCAGTGCGGAACCGATGGCTGCAAAAAGATGGGAGTTTTCCGGGACGATGGTGTGCTCCTCATCCAGCTTTAAAGTGCGGATAAACGCTTCCTTCAGTTCGGAAAGGAAGTGAAGGGGACCGCCTAAAAAGGCTACGTGTCCGCGGATAGGTTTTCCGCAGGCAAGTCCGGAAATAGTCTGGTTTACAACAGCCTGGAAAATAGAAGCAGCCAGGTCTTCTTTCGTAGCGCCCTCGTTAATAAGCGGCTGGATATCCGTTTTGGCAAAAACACCGCAGCGCGCGGCGATAGGATATAGAGCTTTATAATGTTTGGCGTATTCGTTCAACCCTGCAGCGTCTGTCTGAAGGAGAGAAGCCATCTGGTCGATAAAGGAGCCAGTGCCGCCTGCGCAGATGCCGTTCATACGCTGCTCAATATTTCCGCCCTCAAAATAGATGATCTTGGCATCCTCTCCGCCCAGCTCAATGGCAACATCTGTCTGGGGCGCGATCTTTTGCAGGGAGGAAGAAACGGCAATGACTTCCTGCACAAAAGGAACCTCCAGGTGAGTCGCCAACGTAAGTCCGCCGGAACCGGTGATCACTGGATAGAGATTTGCTTCTCCTAACTTGTCATAGGCTTTTTGCAAAAGTCCGGCAAGAGTTTCCTGGATATTGGCAAAGTGACGTTCGTAATCCGCAAATAACAAATTTTCGTCTGCATCAAGAATTGCGATTTTTACAGTAGTGGAACCGATATCAATTCCCAATGTGTAATTGTTCATATATTTTGATTATGCCTCCTCTTTCAGTATAGTGGAATCCGGTCCCGTTTATGCTGCGGTGCTGCCCCTAGAGCAGGAAGCCTGCCTATGACATGCGCACAGTATTAAGGGACCGGGTCATTTGTATTGGTGTAAAGAAAATTCTTTCTTATTATATGTCAAAAAATGACAAGTAGATTCCGTAATATTATACGCCATTGTTTTAAAAATGACAATGTAAAAGTTTAACAAGTATTATCTGGGTTACAGTTGAATTTTTGAGTATTTCAGGCTAAAATAGAAAGATACGAAGAAAAGAGGAGAATGATATGGCAGAATATAAATTGTTAAAAACAGAAGGAAAAGCAAAGCGCGCAGAGTTTCACACAGTACACGGCACGATCCAGACACCGGTCTTTATGAATGTGGGAACCATCGGAGCGATCAAGGGAGCGGTATCTACCATGGATCTTCATGAGATCGGCACCCAGGTGCAGCTTTCTAATACCTACCACCTTCATGTGCGTCCTGGGGACCATATCGTTAAACAGTTAGGCGGACTCCATAAATTTATGGTATGGGACCGTCCTATTCTCACGGACTCCGGCGGATTTCAGGTGTTTTCTCTTTCCGGACTTCGGAAAATAAAGGAAGAAGGCGTGTATTTCCGTTCCCATATAGACGGGCATAAAATATTTATGGGACCTGAGGAAAGTATGCAGATCCAGTCAAACCTGGGCTCTACCATTGCCATGGCCTTTGATGAGTGTCCAAGCAGTGTGGCTGACCGGGAGTATGTGCAGAATTCTGTAGACCGGACTACCAGATGGCTTAAAAGATGTAAAACAGAGATGGCGCGGCTGAACAGCCTTCCGGATACGATCAATAAAGAACAGCTTCTTTTCGGAATAAACCAAGGGGCTGTTTATGAGGATATTCGTATAGCCCATGCAAAGGCCATCTCAGAGATGGATCTGGACGGCTATGCTATCGGGGGGCTTGCCGTGGGAGAGACACATGCGCAGATGTACCATATCCTGGATGAGGTGGTGCCTTATCTTCCCCAGAATAAACCTACGTATCTGATGGGAGTGGGAACTCCTGCAAATATCCTGGAAGCAGTGGAAAGAGGAGTGGATTTCTTTGACTGTGTATATCCCAGCAGAAACGGGCGCCATGGCCATGTGTACACAAACCATGGAAAGATGAATCTTTTTAATTCTAAATACGAGCTGGATATGCGCCCCATTGAAGAAGGGTGCCAGTGTCCCGCATGCCGCCACTACAGCAGAGCGTATATCCGCCATCTGTTAAAGGCAAAAGAAATGCTGGGAATGCGTCTCTGTGTCCTTCACAATCTGTATTTTTATAACCATATGATGGAAGAGATCCGGGATGCCATAGATAACGGCAATTTCGCCCAGTATAAGAAAATGCGGCTGGAAGGATTTGAAGAAGGGAAAATAAACGGAGGAAGATAAGGAAAAAATAGGGCACTTTAGTTTTTGGACTGCTTAATAAAAGACGAACAGGAAAGATATATGCTGCAGCCGGCAAAGCGGAACGCTTTGCCGGCTGGTGTTTTTTGCAAAAGAAAAAGGAATTTTCCTAGATTATATTATCCCATCAAGGCTTCTGCAAATACTTCTTTCTCCTCTTGGGGCAGGGGGATTTTATTTCCTGGAACCAAAGTGCCGTTTACTTTAAGGGAAACAATGCCCTTTTCTACATGATTTGGATTTTTTACGGTAATGTGATAGCATACCCCTCTAAAATAACGTGTAACCTGAAATTCCTCAAAGAAACCGGGAATACAGGGATCGATCAAAAGACCGTCGTAGTCCGGCCGGATTCCCAAAATATACTGAGACACGTTTACAAATGTCCAGGCAGCAGTTCCAGTCAGCCAGCTATTTTTTGCTTCCCCAAAACGAGGGGCATTCTTTCCGGCGATCATCTGGGAATATACATAGGGTTCTGTCCGGTGGATGTGGCTGATGTCCTCGATATAAGCAGGGCAGATGCGGGTATAGACCTGCCATGCCCGGTCACCTCTGCCGATTACCGTCTCCCCAATGGAAATCCAGGGATTATTATGGCAAAAGATGCCGGCATTTTCTTTATATCCCGGAGGATAGGAAGAAATTTCCCCTAGTTCTGTGTGATACCGGCGGTAAGGCGGCTGCAGGAGAAGGATGCCATACTTGGTGTCCAGATATTTTTCTACAGACTTAAGGGCTTTCAGGCAGAAGCCGTCTTTCAGGCCAATTTTTGCCATAGTACAAAAGCCCTGCGGTTCAATGAAAATCTTTCCTTCTTCACATTCTTTGGAACCTACCTTTTGGTTAAAATGATCGTATGCCCGCAGGTACCATTCTCCGTCCCAGCCTGCTTCAAGAACAGTCTTTTCCATCTCTGAAACAGCTTTTTCGGCCAAGAGGGCTTCCTGGTCCAGCCCTTTCAGGCGGCAGATTTCTGCATAATCTTTTCCGTATAAAACAAACATTCCTGCTATGAAAACGGATTCTGCATTGGGCCCCTCTGAAGGGCCGGAAGTCTGGAAAGATTCTCCGGATTCTGTGGAGAAACAGTTCAGGTTCAGGCAGTCGTTCCAGTCTGCACGGCCGATCAAAGGAAGCTTATGAGGCCCCAGATGGTTTTGCGTATAGTGAAAGGAACGGTGCAGATGTTCCATGAAGGTGGCGGTATCGGAGGGATCACTGTTAAAAGGTGTCTGCTCATCCAGGATCGAAAAATCTCCGGTCTCTTTTAAATAAGCGGCAGCTCCGGCGATAAGCCATAAAGGGTCATCGTTAAAGCCGCTTCCGATATCGGAATTTCCCTTTTTTGTAAGGGGTTGGTACTGATGGTAGGCGCTCCCGTCCGGAAACTGAGTGGAGGCAATGTCTAAAAGCCTTTCACGGGCCCGTTCCGGGATCATATGTACAAAGCCCAGCAGATCCTGGCAGGAATCCCGAAAGCCCATTCCGCGTCCGATACCTGACTCGAAATACGAGGCAGACCGGCTCATGTTAAAAGTAACCATACACTGGTATTGATGCCAGATGTTTACCATTCGGTCAAGGCGTTTTTCACTGGAGGAAAGGCTGAATCTGGAAAGAAGATCCGTCCAGTATTTTTTTAACGCCAAAAGTGCAGACTCTGCTTTTTCTTTGGTATCAAATTTAGAAAGGATCCTCCTTGCAGGTGCACGGTTGATCTTCCCGTCTTCGGGGGCGCCTTCCCATTTTTTGTCCGGAGGATTTTCCCCGTAGCCCAGTACAAAGACGTAGGATTTTTCTTCCTGGGGAGCAAGGGATACTTTTATATGGTGAGAGGCGATGGGAGCCCAGCCGCTTGCAGCAGAGTTTTTGGATGCTCCGTTTACTACAGATTCCGGAGCAGAATTATCTCCGTAAGAACCAAGGAAGGCATCCCGGTCTGTGTCAAAACCTTCTATAGGAGCATTTACTCCGTAAAAGGCATAATGGTTCCTGCGTTCCCGGTATTCTGTTTTATGGTAGATCACAGAACCGTGTATTTCTACCTCTCCTGTAGAATAATTTCTCTGAAAGTTGGTCATGTCATCCATGGCATTCCAGAGACAAAACTCCACATAGGAAAAAAGAGAGAAGGATTTTGCTTTCGTTCCTTCATTTCTTAAGGCAAGGATGCCGATTTCGCAGTTTTCGTCCACCGGGACGAAGACGGTCAGCTTTGCCTTAAGGCCGTTTTTTCCTCCTTCGAATATAGAGTAGCCTAAGCCGTGGCGGCAGGTATAGGAATCAAGAGGGGTCTTCGAAGGCATCCAGCCGGGATTCCAGATGGTGCTGCCGTCTTTAATGTAGTAGTAGTGCCCGTTGCTGTCTGAGGGAATATTATTATAACGGTATCTGGTGAGACGTAAAAGCTTGGCGTCTTTATAAAAACTATAGCCCCCGCAGGTGTTGGAGATTAAAGAAAAGAAGTCCTGTAAGCCAAGATAATTGATCCAGGGAAGGGGCGTTTGTAAAGAGGTGATCACGTACTCTTTTTTTGCATCATCAAAATATCCATATTTCATGAACAGATCCTCCATCCTTTTCTTACATTCTTTGATAAGGTATTTTAAGAAAACGATTAAGTAATGATGTTTTCAATAAAAGTATATATTGACAATGGAAAAAAATCAACAAAAAACTTTAAACGAGTAAGAAATTGGAAGAAATACTAATGATATGGAAATGAACTTGTGAAATATCCATAAAAATTTCAGATAAAAAAGGTGAAAAGTAATGAAAATATAAAAAATACTTGCAAATCAAACGGAAGTGTTATATACTAAAATCACGAAAACGATTAAGTTAAGTTTAGCGAGAAAGAAACAGGCACCATAACTGCAGGGAGGAAACAATGGTATCCATGAAAATGATCGCGGCAAAGTGCAACGTATCCGTCGCGACAGTAAGCAAAGCATTAAATGACCAGAACGATATCAGTGAGGACACAAAGGAACGGATCAGGCAGGCAGCCAAGGAGCTGGGGTATGTGCCGAATGTGATTGCCAGATCTTTAAAAACAAACCGTTCTTATAATATCGGAGTTCTCTTTGAAGAGGAAGCAGGGTGCGGACTGACCCACGAATATTTTGCCGGCGTACTAAACGGGATTAAAAATCAGGTGGAAAAGCAGCGGTATGACCTTACCTTTATTAATTCTTCTTTTGAAGACAAAGAAATGACCTACCTGGATCATGTAAGATACCGGAATTTTGATGGAGTGGTGATCGTCTGCTGCAATGATTTTGAGGCTTCAAGACCCCAGGAACTGATGCGCAGCGACATACCGGTAGTGACTGTGGATTATGTGCATCAAAACTGTACGGCGGTGCTCTCTAACAATGTAAAAGGCATGGAAGAACTGCTGCGTTATATTTACAGCCAGGGACACCGTAAGGTGGCGTATATCCATGGACAGAAAAATTCTTATGTAACAAGGGAGCGTCTTGCAGCCTTTTACCGGACAGCCCAGGAACTAAATCTGAAAGTCCCTGAAGAATATGTAAGAGAAGCGGTTTATATGGAGACACAAAGAGCGGCGGAAGAAACACGTGCCCTTCTCGAATTGGAAAATCCGCCTACCTGTATTATTTATCCGGATGATATGGCACTGATTGGAGGAAGAAATGTGATCACAGAAAGGGGAATGCGTATTCCGGAAGATATTTCCATTGCAGGCTATGATGGAGTCCGTATGTCACAGCTTCTGCATCCGAAGCTTACCACCATCAGACAGGATACAGAGCGGATCGGAAGAGAGGCGGCCAGCAGACTGATCCAGTCCATTGAAACACCGAAGACAGCTCTTGTGGAGAGAGTTGTAATAGAAGGAGAATTGCTTACAGGACAATCTGTAGGCAGGCTCTTATGAAAATGAAAAAATTTTAAGGAGGTAATAAGATGAAAAGGAAACTGATGAGTATAACCCTTTGTGCAGCGATGATGGGGACGGTTTTTGGCAGTGCGGCTGCCGTATATGCCGGGGATGAAGGCGCAGAACAGGGATCTGTCCTTAATATTTACTGCTGGAACGAAGAATTTAAGACCAGGATCACTGATCATTATGCGGACTATGAAGAAGTGGATGCCACCACAGGAAAAATCGGCGATATCACAGTAAACTGGAATATCACTCCAAACGATGACAACGCATACCAGAATAACCTGGACGCGACACTTTTAAAACAGGCGGATGCAGCCACAGATGATAAGATCGACATGTTTCTGGTAGAAGCGGACTATTCGTTAAAATATGTGGACAGCGAATATACCATGTCTGTGGCAGACCTTGGCATTACAGATGCAGATCTGGAAAAACAGTATCAATATACAAAAGATGTGGTGACAGACTCAAACGGTGTCTTAAAAGGCCTTTCCTGGCAGGGCTGCCCGGGCGTTCTCTTCTATAACAGAGAAGCTGCCAAAGAAGTGCTCGGCACGGACGATCCGGCAGAAGTACAGGAATATGTAAAGGATTGGGATGCTTTTAAAAGCACAGCCGCGACGATGAAAGAGGCAGGCTATTCTATCATGTCTTCTGTAAACGACTCCTATCGTGTATACTCTAATAATGTTACCTCCAAATGGGTAGAAGATGGAAAGATCAATATTGATGACAATATTATGAAATGGGTGGAAGACGCAAAAGAATTAGTAGATGCAGGAGAGACCGGAACCCATGAGCTGTGGAGCGATGACTGGAGCAAGGGCTTTTATCCGGAAGGAAAAGTATTCTGCTACTTCGGGCCTGCATGGCTGGTAAACTTTTCCATGGCAGCAGATACAGAAGGCAGCATTGGCAATGCAGGCGGCTGGGGCGCGACAGAAGGGCCCCAGGGCTTCTTCTGGGGCGGCACATGGATCTGTGCGGCAGAAGGAACAGATAACACGGAAGTGATCAAAGACATTATGTTAAAGATGACCACAGACGATGAAGTGATGAAAGAAATCGTAGTGGATGACGATGATTTTGTAAACAATCAGACTGTTATGAACGAAATGGCTGAGGATACCAGCTATTCCAGCCAGATCCTGGGAGGGCAGAATCCATTGGGAATTTATTGCGCAGGCGTGGAAAACCTGGATCTTAGCAATCTGTCCCCTTACGACCAGGGATGCAACGAAGAATTCCAGAATGCTATGAAGAACTATTTTGAAGACAATGCCACACTGGAAGAAGCGCTGGAGCTTTTCTATACGGCAGTTCAGGAAAAATACCCGGAGCTTACCCATTAAAAAATGTGTTTGAGAAGTCTATAGAATGAAGCCGGTATAAACCCAGCAAATCAGGACCGCGTCTGCCGTGCCGTAAGGCAGGCGGGGCGGTCCGGGCATTTTGCCTAAAGGCGGAGGACAAAAGCAGATGAAGAAAAAAGGAAAAGTATCCAGTTACCGGAAATGGGGATATATCTTTTTGATCCCCTTTACGCTGGCTTATGTGATCTTTCAGTTTATCCCTCTGGTAAACACGATTTATAACAGTTTTTTTGAAAATTATATGTCTGGACTGACGCAGATCGGACCTACATTCGTAGGGCTTGAAAATTATATAAAACTGTTTCAGGGCGGGGATATCTGGAAATATGCGAAAAATACCATGGTGATCTGGATCATGTGTTTTATCCCGCAGATCCTTTTGTCACTGCTTCTTGGAGCCTGGTTTTCCGATACGCGTTTAAGGCTTCGAGGCTCCCGCTTTTTTAAGACGGTGATCTATCTTCCGAATCTGATCATGGCATCGGCCTTTGCTATGTTATTTTTTACTTTGTTTTCAGATGGGGGACCGATCAATTCCCTGCTTATGCAGATTGGTTTTATTGATACGCCCTATAAATTTCTGTCCAATACCGGGAGTGCCCGGGGACTTATTGCTTTTATGAATTGCCTGATGTGGTTTGGAAATACCACGATCTTATTGATGGCAGGTATGATGGGGATAGACGGCAGCCTGTTTGAGGCTGCGGAAGTGGATGGGGCCACTTCCGGACAGGTATTTTTTAAGATTACCCTTCCGCTGCTCCGGCCCATTCTTGTGTACGTAGTGATCACATCTTTGATCGGCGGGCTTCAGCTTTTTGATGTGCCGCAGATCCTGACAAACGGAACCGGCGATCCCATGCGTGAGACAATGACGCTGATCATGTTTTTGAATAAACATCTTTACAGTAAGAATTATGGAATGGCAGGAGCGCTGTCGGTAGTTCTGTTTATCATGACCGGCATCTTAAGCCTCATTGTCTTTAAAGTGTCCGGCAATGACAAGAGAAGGGGGTAGGGCTTATGGATAAGAAAGAGAAGAACGGGCTGAAAAAAGGGCTCGGCCTGAAAACCAGAAGAACGGTGGCCTATATTGTTCTGCTTGTGATCAGCTTCTTTTGTTTGTTTTGGTTTTATATTCTGTTCGTGAATGCCACCCGTTCCAATGGGGAATTACAGGCGGGCTTTACCCTTTTGCCAAGTACACACGCCCTGGAAAACTGGACAACCCTGGTTCATGGAACACTCCCGATCTGGCAGGGGATGGTGAACAGTTTTATTGTGGCGGGCTCAAGCGCAGTGCTTTCTGTGTATTTTTCCACTATGACTGCATATGCCATCCATGCCTATGACTTCCGTCTGAAAAAGTATATTTATCCCTTTATCCTGATGATCATGATGATCCCCACACAGGTGACAGCCCTGGGATTTGTGCAGCTGGTATCGGCTATGAAGCTGGAGGATTCTTTTATTCCTCTGGTGTGTACGACCATTGCAGCTCCGGTCACTTTTTTCTATATGAAGCAGTATATGGAAAGTATGCTTCCCCAGGCTCTTATTGAGGCTGCCAGGATAGATGGTTCCGGGGAGTTTCGTACTTTTAACCATATTGTGATCCCCCTTATGAAACCGGCCATTGCGGTTCAGGCGATCTTTACCTTTGTAACCAGTTGGAATAATTATTTTATTCCGGCGCTTGTCCTTCACGATGACAGCAAAAAGACGCTTCCTATCCTGATCGCCCAGCTTCGTGCGGCAGACTGGCTGAAGTTTGATATGGGGCAGGTTTACATGATGATAGCTTTTTCTATTTTTCCAGTGATCCTTGTGTATCTGGTCCTTTCCAGACAGATCGTACAGGGAGTGGCAATGGGAAGTGTAAAGGAATAAAAGACTTCCTGAATAAAATAAGTATTTTATTTTTATGAAAGACCTCCGGTAAGAGAAGTATAAGCTCTCTTGCCGGAGGTCTCATAGATAGGATAAAGGCGATAGAATATTCGCGGCCATGGAGTAAAAAGCTTGCCATGAGAAGTCAGCAGATGCTTGAAACTATTCTCAGAAGCGACAATCTTAATACCGCATACAAGAGAGTGATAAAAACAGAGGAGCAGGCTGTGATTTTTTATCGATATAATTTTCGGAATTCTGTAGGAGTGCAGCCAGTGGAGAGGCGGAACATACGAAGGAAGGCGGAAATACTGGTAAATCCGGACTCCAGGGCCACATCGGTAACAGAGAGAGCAGGATCTAGGAGAAGATCTTTGGCATGGGAAATTCTCTTTTGGTTTAGGTATCTGTAAAAAGAGGTGCCGGCATACTGACGGAACAAGCGGGTAAAATGGTATTTGCTGAAACCTGCCAGAGAGGCAATCTCATCCAAAGTCAGGTCTTCTAAATAATGGTCGTTGATATAGTTGGTCACCCGGAGGAACTTTTCCATGTATTCCTGGGGCTTGTTGTGTTTGGTGTGAAAGTCATTTTGGATGATTTCCATCTGTTTTCGACCTACTAGTGTTAAAATCTGAAGAAAATAAGTATAGATCAAAGGCAGATGATATGGAAGTGACAGGGCCATTTCCTCTTTTATTTTCAACATTCGATCGTAGATTTCTCTATGAATGTCTGCAGACACTCCCGTTTGTGTATGGGGAGTGATCAGTATGGCAGGGCTAATGATGGATGTGAGCACATCTAATTCACTGGAATTTATTTCTGACAGAGATGCCTGAAATATCATTCGCTGTCCAGATTTTGGAGCCCAAAGTTCATGAATCGTTCCCGGGCAGATAATAAGGATATCCTTCTCATTGAGTTCGTAGCGCCGGTCTCCGCATTTGGCTAGATATCCATTTTCAATAGGCATGATCACTTCAAAAGGAATATGCCAGTGAGGCGGATAATCCTCGTCTTCATCATTATTATATAGACGGATATTCATATTGTTTTTATAATTTACAGTTTCGTGAATTCCTTTGAGGTTTTCAATCATATGTAGATCCCTCTGCTTGAGCAATTTTTAACAAATAAAAAGTTGCGGTGACTATATTTTTATATTATCACAAAAATGTCAAAAATGGGAATAAAAAATAAAAAAACTATGCGATTGCTATATAATAAGCAGGAAGGAAATGTACATAATGCATAAAAATGTTGAGTAAAAATTGTTTAAATTAACACTTTGAATAAAAACAGAGCAATAATTCGTAATCGCAGGACAATAATTACAAAGATAAATGTAGTTCAAACTGCTATCATTTAGTTACAAAATAAATCAAGGATTTCTAAAAAGAAAAGGAGGATGTAACTTATGAAGAGAAAAACATGGATCTCAGCAGCTTTAACTACTGCAATGGTAACGGGGATGCTTTCCGGCGCGGCTGTGACCGTACAGGCAGACGATGTGGAAGAAATCACATGGATGTTCTGGGATGACCTGGAAGCAACAGAGGATTTGATTTCCAAGGGCTACAAAGAAGTCATCGACCGTTTCAACACCGAGTATGAGGGTCAGTATCATGTAACTCCCATCACTACCAATCTGGAAGAATACGATGGCAAATTAAACGCGCTGATCGCCGCTGGACAGACACCGGATGTATATATCTGCAACCCGGGGCCGAACATGGACGTGTATGTAGAGGCAGGCGCGGCTGCGGATCTCACAGACATTCTGACCAATCAGGAAACAGAATGGTATGAGTCTTTTACAGACGGAATCTTCGAGAGACTGACCTATGATGGAAAGATTATGGCTATTCCTACAAATTATGCAGCGGCATGCGTATACTACAATACAGAAATTTTTGAAGAAGTAGGCGTAGAAGTACCGACTACCTATGATGAACTGCTTTCTGTATGCCAGACCATTAAAGACGCCGGATATGCCCCGATTTCCTGCTCCGGAGGTACGGCATGGTGTCTTTCTATGATCGCTGGATACCTCTGCGACCGTCAGGGAGTAGACCTGGACGCGATCGCATCCCATGAGGCAAACTGGACCGATGAGAACTGTATTGCAGCTGGTGAAAAGCTCCAGGAGCTTTCTCAGTATTTCCAGGAAACCGCAGCAGGAGATTCCAATGACCAGGCAACTGCAAACTTCTATAACGGAGAGGCCGCTATGCTTGTACAGGGCTCCTGGGCAATCGCACAGATGAATGGAAACAATCCGGAATTCGAAGATAAATGCGGCGTATTCCAGTTCCCGGGAATCGAAGGCGCAAATGATCCAAACCGTATGATTGTTAAGACCGATAACCTGTTAATGAGCTCTACTACCGAACATCAGGATGCGGTAATCGCTCTTATGAAGATGTTTACCGATGAAACTGCTCAGAAATATACAGCAGAAGTAGGCGGAAAGTTCCCGATCAACAAAGACGTTGAGATTGATTATGATGCTGCGCCTGCACAGCTGAAGTATGTACAGGATATTATGGAAAATGTCACCGGTACATTTGGATTCTACAATGAGTCTCTGGATTCTGTAGAGGCCGGCGACTGCTTTGACAATGCTATGGTTGAAATCTTCCTTGGAAATCAGACTCCGGAAGAAGCATTCCAGACTGTACAGACTTTCTATGAGGAAAATGTTTGGGAATAATTTGTTTAGAAGAACAAATAGAAAATGAAAACAAATAGGTAGAGAAAGACCGCTGCAGAACGGAAGTAGCCGTGTCTGCCAGCGGTCTTTCCAGCGAAAAGGGATAAGAAAGGAGCAAGTTATGGATAAAATACTAAGGGATAAGAAGGCTATCTGCATCTTTGTAGCCCCCGCATTTCTTATGTTCGTGATCATTCTGGTAATCCCGATCTTTCAGATGATCTATTATTCTTTCTGCGACTACGCCGCGCTGACACCGCCTAAGTTTATCGGGCTGGATAATTATAAAAAACTTTTAACAAATGATTCTACTTTCCGGATTGCGTTGAAAAACTCAATATTCTTCATGATCTTTTCTGCTGTCAGCCAGCAGGTGGTAGGACTTCTTCTGGCCGTACTTTTGACCAATATTCCCAAGGGAAGGAACCTGTTTAAAAATATTTATTATCTTCCCTGTGTATTGTCTTCCGCTGCATTGGGCCTTTTGTGGGCATTTATGTTTAACCCCAAGATCGGTATTAACCAGCTTTTAGCAAAATTCGGTATTGAAGGTCCCCTGTGGCTGATGGAATCCAGCGGATTTATCGTGCTGCCTATGTGGGTGATCGCCTTTGTGGCTTTGTGGCAGTATGTGGGACAGAATATGATGCTTTACATGGCGCAGATCACCGGCATTTCCAGAGACATTTATGAGGCTGCTGCCATTGACGGAGCTTCCAAGGTAAAAGCATTCCGCTACATCACCATGCCGCTGGTAAAGCCTATGGTCATTACTTCTCTTTCACTGAACTGCATCGGTTCTTTGAAATTCTTCGACCTGGTCTACAATATGACCCAAGGCGGACCAAACCACAGGACAGAGGTCCTTGCCACACAGTTGTATGCGGAAGGGTTTAACTATTTTAAATATGGATATGCAAGCGCTATCTCTGTTATCCTTCTGATCCTGTGTCTGGTTGTTACACTGTTGGTAAAGAAAGTCATTAAAACAGAAACATACGAAGGCTAGGGAGGGAATTTAATATGGAAAAAACAATGATGAAAAATCAAAAAGGACATGTTAAGCCGGTACTCATTATTATTTATGCGTTTCTGGTGATCCTTGCCGTTATCTATATAGCCCCCTTGTTATGGATGCTTTCGGTTTCTTTAAAAGACAATGCAGAGGTTATGGCTTCGCCATTTTCTTTTCCTAAGGCTATGCAGTTTGTCAACTATGCAGAAGCATGGACTATGGGCAAGTTGGGAATTGCCCTGTTAAATTCTCTTCTGGTGTGCGGTGTTACACTGGTTGTCAGCCTGTTTTTTGGAGCAATGGCGGCTTTTGCTATTGCCAGGATGAAGTGGAAGCTTTCCGAAGGAATGCATACCTTTTTCCTGATCGGAATGATGGTGCCGGTACACTGTATTCTGATCCCGCTTTTTGTTCGGTTTGCAAACCTTGGGCTTACTAATTCTAGGTTCGGGCTGATGCTGCCTTATATCACTTTCTCGCTGCCTATGACGATTTTCCTTCTTACCGGATTTTTCAAATCCATGCCGGGAGAATTGTTTGAAGCGGCTGCCATCGACGGATGCGGGATTTACGGCTGCTTTTTCAAAATTGCCCTGCCCCTTTGCAGAACCGGCTTTTTTGTATCCGGCCTGATGACCTTCGTAGGAAACTGGAATGAGCTTCTTCTGGCAATGGTATTTATATCGGATCCTAATAAGAAAACTCTTCCGGTCACACTGACCTATTTCGTGGGTCCCTATGCAACCAATTATGTACAGATGTTTGCAGCGATCATTATTGCCATAGCACCTACGATTATTGTATACTGTATGTTTAGTAACCAGATCGTGGAAGGCTTGACAACAGGAGCAGTAAAGGGATAACGGTAAAAGCGGTTCTGGAAATTTATTCTGCAGCAAAGGAGAAAGATATGACTAGAGAAGAGGCAAGAAAAAAAGCGGAGGCCCTTGTCGCCCAGATGACCGTCGAGGAAAAAGCAAGCCAGATGCGATACAATGCCCCCGCAATAAAAAGACTTGGAATACCAGCGTATAACTGGTGGAATGAAAGCCTTCATGGAGTAGCCCGGGCAGGACAGGCAACGATTTTTCCTCAGGCGATTGCTTTGGGAGCAGCCTTTGATTCGGAACTTGTGGGGGAGATCGCGGATGCGGTCGCTATGGAAGGACGTGCAAAATATAACGCCTATTCGGCAAAAGAAGACAGGGATATTTACAAAGGGTTAACCTTCTGGGGGCCGAATGTAAATATTTTCCGAGATCCCCGCTGGGGAAGAGGGCATGAGACCTATGGAGAGGATCCTTATCTTACCAGCAGGCTGGGTGTGGCTTATGTAAAAGGCCTGCAGGGAGAGGGAGAGACCATGAAAGCGGCGGCCTGTGCCAAGCATTTTGCGGTGCATTCCGGACCAGAGGAGCTGCGCCATGAGTTTGACGCCCAGGTTTCGCCGAAAGATCTAAGAGAAACCTATCTCCCTGCCTTTCAGGCACTGGTGGAGGAAGGAAAAGTGGAAGCGGTCATGGGTGCCTATAACCGGGTAAATGGTGAGGCAGCCTGTGCAAGCCCATCCTTACAGAAAATCTTAAGAGGAGAATGGAAGTTCCAGGGGCATTTTGTTTCAGACTGCTGGGCAATCCGTGATTTTCACGAAAATCATATGATCACTGCTACACCCAAGGAATCCGCGGCTTTGGCAGTGAACAACGGCTGTGACCTAAACTGCGGAAATACCTACCTTCATGTGCTGAAGGCCTATGAAGCAGGAATGATCACAGAGGAGACGATTACAGAGTCTGTCATCCGGCTGTTTACTACACGTTATCTTTTGGGAATGTTTGAGGGAAGCGAGTATGACGCCATTCCCTATTCGGAAGTAGAATCGCCCAGGCATCTGTTTCTGGCAAGAAAAGCGGCGGAGGAGAGCATAGTCCTTTTGAAGAATAACGGGATCCTTCCGCTGGATAAGAAAAAGCTGAAATCTATAGGCATCATCGGGCCCAATGCGGACAGCAGGGCGGCTCTTATAGGGAATTACCATGGCACAGCCTCCAGGTATGTGACTATCCAGGAGGGAATCCAGGATTATGTGGGTGAGGATGTGCGTGTGTACACATCGGTTGGATGCGAATTATTCAAGGAGCGGACAGAGGCACTGGCTTATCCGGGAGACCGGCTTGCTGAGGCAAAGATCGTGGCGGAAAACAGCGATGTAGTGATCCTGTGTGTGGGATTGGATGAGACGCTGGAAGGAGAAGAAGGAGATACCGGAAACAGCTATGCTTCCGGTGATAAGACGGACTTACAGCTTCCGAAGGTTCAGAGAGAACTGATGGAGGCGGTGAAAGAGACCGGAAAACCGGTAGTCCTGTGCTTGATGACTGGCAGCGACATTGACCTTGGCTATGCGGCGGAGCATTTTGATGCAGTGCTGCAAATGTGGTATCCTGGGGCAATGGGAGGAGCTGCTGCGGCACGTATTCTTTTTGGAGATGTTTCTCCATCTGGAAAGCTTCCGGTGACTTTCTATGAATCTTTGGAGGATCTGCCGGAATTTGCAGATTACTCTATGAAAGGACGAACTTACCGCTATCTGGAAGGAAAGGCTCAATTTCCCTTTGGATACGGTTTGACCTATGGGAAGGTGGATACGGTTTCTGCCAGGACTGTTTTCAGGGAAGAGGGACTTTGTATCCTGGCAGATGTAGAAAATACAGGGGATATGGATACGGACGAGGTGGTGCAGGTGTATGTGAAAAACCTAGAATCCCCTCTGGCACCGAAAAATCCTGTGCTTTGCGGATTTTCCAGGGTACATGTGAAAAAAGGTGAGAGAAAGACCGTGGAAATACCTGTAAGAGAAGATGTCTTTTATGTGGTGGATGAGGAAGGAAACAGACGCAGGGAAGGAAAACGTTTCCTGTTCTATGCAGGCTGTTCTCAGCCGGATGAGCGCAGCAGAGAACTGACCGGATGCGCTCCTGTGGAGATTCCAGTGGAATGGTAGTTAAGTAAGTCTTTCTTGTACTTCAAGGGGAAGAAATGAGAGAAGTGCTTTATTTCAGAACAATCCACAGCTCGGCGGCAAGCTCTCTGCTGGCCTGGTGGATCCTGTGGCGGCTGAACGGCTAGTGTGATGCTGGTGATAGATCATGAGTATCTTTAGATTTATATGTATTTAAAAACTGTGCAGGGACATAGCAAGGATGTTCCTGCAAGTTTTTATAAGAAGAGGAGTGAATAAGGTATGCAGATAAGAAATCCTATACTCTCCGGATTTTATCCGGATCCCTCCATCTGCAGGGTGGAGGATTGGTTTTATATGGTAAATTCTACCTTTGCCTATTTTCCAGGGATACCGATATTCCGAAGCCGGGATCTGGCTTGCTGGGAGCAGATCGGGAATGTCCTGGAGCGGAACAGCCAGGTTTCCTTAGAGGGATGCGGGCACTCAGAGGGAATCTATGCCCCTACGATCCGTTACCATGAGGGGGTGTATTATGTGATCGCTACCAATGTATCCGGCGGCGGCAATTTTATTGTTACAGCCAGACAGCCGGAAGGCCCCTGGTCAGAACCATATTTTCTTGGAGAAAAGGCACAAGGGATCGATCCCAGCCTATTCTTTGATGAGGACGGGAGCTGTTATTATATTGGACAAAGGGAAAACTCCGGGGGGAGCCGGTATTTTGGAGACTGTGAGATCTGGATCCAGAAGCTGGATCTGGAAAGGATGGAGCTTGTGGGAGAAAGTCATCCGGTGCTATACGGGTTCGAGAAAAATGCGGTATGGCCGGAAGGCCCTCATCTTTATAAAAAAGACGGCTGGTATTATATCCTTCACGCAGAAGGAGGAACTGAGAGGAACCATTGTATCGCAGCAGCACGGAGCCGGGAGGTATTTGGACCATATGAATATTGTCCGGCCAATCCCATCCTAACCCACCGACACTTGGGCAGAGATTATCCGGTGACCTGTGTAGGACACGGAGACCTTACGGAAGATGGAAATGGAAACTGGTATATGGTCATGCTTGGCAGCAGGCCGGAGATGGAGCATACTTTAATGGGCAGAGAAACTTTCCTGGCAAAGGTTGTCTGGGAGGACGGATGGCCAGTGGTGAATCCCGGGATCGGCCGGCTGGAAACATTTGTAGAAATTTCTGGTTTTCGAGAGAAATCCATGGAGTCTGGGATAAATGCGGATATTCAGGAACATTCCAAGGTATATACTTTTGAAAAGGAAAAGTTCCCGCCGGAATTTTTATTCCTCCGCAATCCCCGAGAAGGGATGATCCTTTCCGGTGTGGAAGGAATGTTCCTGCGGATGCATATGAATCCGGCAGTGCTGAGGGAGCAGACATTTCCCTGCTATGCAGCACTTCGCTTTCGTGACAGAAGCTTTGCAGTGGAGACGGAGCTGGAATTAAAAACGGATTCAGAATATCACTGCGGTGGGATGGCTCTTGTGCAGAGCAATGACTGGCATTTCAGACTGGAATGCTACGCTGTCCCTCAGACGAAGGTGCGTCTGACCGCGTGTCTGGGAAGAAAGGAAGTGGTGCTTGGGGAACTGTTATTGGAAAAAGGCAGAAGATTTCAGCTGCGTGTGGATGTGGATGGACTGAAGGGTTCGTTTTTCTGCAGGACTACAGAAAAAAGTTTTGACAAAGAGGATAGACAGGATCCACAGATATGGGGAGACTGGAAATATGTTATGGAAAATGTGGATCTGCGGCCTTTGAGCACGGAAAAAGCAGGAGGTTTTGTAGGATGCACAGCCGGGATGTATGCTTCAGGAAACGGTCGGGCTGACAGCGGCTATGCGGACTTTGCCTGGTTTTCTTATAAAACATTTTAAAAAGCAAATTATCAGCTCTGGTTTATAGATAAAAGGGGGCCCGTTAAGGGTGGAAAATGATAACAGGAAAAATGAATGGGAGGCGGTCATGATGAATGAGAAGACAAAAGAAAGATGCCGGAAACTGATAGAGGAAGCGGTGTCTGACGGCATCACTGCAGGAGTGACCATGCTGGTGCGCAGAAGGAAGGAAGAAGTATTTTATACAGAATATGGCTTTCAGAACCTGGAGGAAAAGAAACCGATCAAAAGGAACAGTATTTTCCGCTTGTATTCCATGTCCAAACCCATCACCGGGGCAGCTGCCATGATCCTGATGGAGCAGGGAAAGTTGGATCTTGCCCAGCCTGTGGCGGAGATCCTGCCGGGATATGAAAACGTGATGGTGGAAGAAAACGGGATGATCCGTCCGGCTAAAAAGCCCCTCACTGTCCATCATCTTTTGAATATGGCGTCCGGGCTGACCTATGGGGAAGAAGAGACAAAGGCGGGCAGGATGACCCAACAGTATATCCAGGAATGTATGGAAAAAATGGATACTCCCCAGGCGGTGACTACAGAGGAGTTTGCCTCTCATATGGGTTCTGTTCCTTTTTCCTTTGAGCCAGACAGCTCCTGGCATTATGGCCTTTCCGCAGATATTCTGGGTGCAGTGATCGAGAAAGTTTCTGTGATGCGGTTCGGGGAATTTTTGGAAACCTATCTTTTTGCTCCTTTGGGAATGAAAGATACCGGTTTCTGGGTGCCGAAGGATAAAGGGGACAGGCTGGCGGATGCTTATGAATCTGCCGGAAACGGAAAGATGGTGCCTTATAGAGGAAATCATCTTATGATCTCATATGGGATGGACAAGCCGCCGGCTTTTGAATCCGGCGGAGCCGGCCTGGTTTCCACCATTGACGACTACGCCCGGTTTGCTCAGATGCTTTTAAATGGAGGAAGCCTTGACGGTGTGCGGGTGATGTCGGAAAAGACGGCAAGGTTTTTTACCTCAGGGAAGCTGCTTCCTTCTCAGCAGCAGGCTATGGAGCAGTGGACCGGTCTGGAAGGCTATACCTACTCTCATCTTATGCGCCGGTGCATAGATCCCGGAAGGACTTCGGGCCTGTCCTGTGAAGGAGAATATGGCTGGGACAGCTACCTGGGCAGCTATTTTGCGAATTTTCCTAGGGAGGATATGACCCTTTTGATTATGCAGCAGAAAAAAGACGCAGGCACCATCCCCCTGGTGCGAAAACTGCGGAATGTGCTGCTTAGCGGTGAATAAAAGGAGGCTGCACGGCAAAAAAAGAAAGTATACGCGGTAAAAAAGTAAGAACACTTTTGCAAAAAAGACGGTTGATTTTGAATGTCTTATCCGGTTAAATGACATTGGGATCAACCGTCTCTTTTTGTTACACCGTTTTTCTTATTCCAACTCTTTGATTATGTTTTGTATAAAGGAAACCGTTTCTTCGTTGGAGTAGAAGAGGCTTTCGTCCAGATTTTTCAGATAATCTACAAAGACTTCTAAAATACTTGGTTCGTGGATGACCAGACAGAGAGTGTGCTGTTCCATGTTATTGAAAAGCAGGTAGCCGAAGGTTTCGTTTACGCACAGGTGAAGATTATCCGTAAGATGATCCAAGGGCCTTTTCAGAATGCGGTAAATACCTTTTTCACAGCAGGAAAGCATATCGCGCATCATGGAACAGCGCTCCTGGGGAGAAAAAGGATGATAAAATTCGTCTGGTATTTCCTTGATCCGTCCCGTCTGAGCGAATTCCAGCATTCCATTTTTTGTAAAATAAATCTGCATATTCTCTGTTTCCAATTGCTGCCGATAAGAAGTCAGCAGCGCGTCCAGCTGTCCAAGTATATTGTCCCTTTCCGCAAAAACAGGGATGATCACATGATCCAGAATTTCTTTTCGCAGAAAGGGTGTCATGCAGGCATCAGGCTGGAGAATATAGCTGGGCCTTTTCTGATAAAAGCCGCTTTGAAAGGCTTCGTTGCTCGTGGGAATAAAATTCATTAAGTCAAACAGGGAAGAGCATTTGCTGCGATAGGAAAAATATAATTCCCGAAGCATGGAAACCACAGAAGCATCTTGAAATAAAATCCCGGACTGATAATCAGAAGTACATACCACCGCATGGTCTGAGGTCAGGATCAGGCAGGGGAAAATATTCAGGTTGTAGTAATGGGAATGGATATCCTCATAAAAATAATACGGATGGTAATCCATGCCGGCGATATAGAGAGGAACCATTGCTTTTAAATACTTTAGATTAAACAGTTCTTGGTCTTCATTTAGCTGAACAGTTTTGCTCATACAGATGATCTGTTCCACACGGAGATTGCCGGATGGCTTCAAGCCTGGGAGAAGACTGAACAGAAAATCGTAATCCGGCTGAAGGATCAGAAAAATCATACCGTCTTTTTTATTGGCTTCATTTAAAAGCATATAATGCAGAAAGTAATTGATCTCAACCTGTGAGGAAAGCGCGGTGCAGGGGGATGCGTCAGATCGATCTGCAAGAGCGGAATGAAGGAGCGGTTTGGGTTTTGGTGATTCCGACCGGGAAAAATTTTTTGGAAAATTAAGAATAAAGTTTTCTACGCTTTTTCTTTTATAATAGACCCCCGGCCCTAATCGGCTGATCAGATAGGCCTCATAAAATTCTTTATATTCCAAAGGAGTCAGATGGAGGGCTTCTGCAATTTTCTGAAAGACCTTTCTGGAAGCAGGGGTACGTTTTCCATTAATGATCTGGTACATAGTGGAACGGTCTAAGCCAGAGTATTGTACTATAGAATAAACCTTAATATTTTTCTCTGTGATATATCTGGTTAGAATTTCAGAAAAAGCTGACATATTCATATCCTCCCTCGTATAATTGATAGTTCTATCATACCATTTCCAGATAATAAAAGTCCAGAAATGAAAGATGTTATATTTGAAAGATTCGTGACATTTTTTGCCAAGTATGGAAAAACGTGGATTATCCGCCACTTTTTTTGCCACTCATTGTTTTGGAAATATGAGGTTGGTAAAATAAAATTTGAGAACAGGTATTCTATATGAAAGTTTTAAATAATCCAGATACCTGATAAAAAAGGAAAAGGGGGATGAATATGAAGAAAAAGAAGTTTATTGCGTGGCTTTTAGCCGCAGCAATGACAGTAGGCTCTGTAAGTCCGGCCTTTGCGTCGGATATTGAGGTGTTCAGCGATGGAGGAACGGGTTCGCCGCAGGTGACGCAGCAGCCGACGTCAACGGAACAACAGGAGGCAGAACCTGTGCAGCAGGAGGCTGGAACAGCGGAAAGCGAGGAGGCCCGGCAGAGCCAGGCAGAGATTTTTACTGTGAATCCAGGAGAATTTGGGGAGACTGTACTGTTTTCCGATGGAGAAGGAGATGATCAGACCATCACTGATTCTACCGCAGATGGCGCAGAAAACGAGACGATGATCACGGAACCCGGGATATATACCATGAGTTTAACCTACGATGGATCCAGGAGCGTTGCGGAATATGTGTTTTCTCCGAATGAGAGCGGCTATTATTATGTAAGCAGTATAAATGAATCTTTCTGCTATGCATATACCAATGAAAATTCATATAGCGGTGAGCCATTGGTTTTCTGGGCAGAGAGCGGTCAAACCTTTCAGATGGAAACAACTACATGGCTAACAGAACTGGAGACAATAGAAATAAAAATAAAGAAATTGGAAAATTATCCTGTGCTTGGTTCTGATACTGCCGTTACAATCACACCGGATGGAGAAGAAGCAGTGTTCTTGTTCGAACCAGCAGAAGATGGACTTTACTACTTCAGTGCGCCAGAAAAAGTCCTTCAAATAGTTGATGGATTTAATAATACAGAACTTCTGATCAATATGGGGAATGAATACTATAGTTTAGATATTACAAGCGGAGATGCAATTTTATTTACTGCAGGAACAAAGTATTGGATGGCTTTGAAAAATCTTAAGGCGGATGCTGGTACGTTTGAAATCGCTTCGCATAAAAAGGCAGCAGTTTCTTCTATAGGAATAGAAGATGGTCTTGAAAATCTTCAGAGAGAATGGATTTATGGATGTGTCGATTCTTCTTTTGGGCTGGATGCTTTGACTCTGAAAGTAATGTTCAATGACGGAAATATTTTAGACAATGTAAAGATAAATGAAGCATTTGAATATAACGGCGGAAAATATCGTATAACAACGATCATGAAAGAAGAGCCGCCGTTAATTGACGACAATGACGAAGAACGTTCACCGGGAACATATTTAATTGGATTTTCCATCAGGGGAACCGGAGATCAGGAAACGGAAATTATGGAGCCGATAAAGATGACGGTAAAAAGAACCAATGAATTTTCGGG
>CALIZJ010000017.1 GCA_938028845.1 uncultured Blautia sp. | reverse complement strand
ATCCATCATTCCGGCGCCGGTCATTTCTCTTAATTCTTTTACCTGTGCTGCTGTAATAGCCATTTTATTTTCCTCCTGAACGATTTACACGCTTACGGCGTACGGATAAAAACCGCACGCCCAGCGATATTTCCTGATCTGACTTCTTATTCTTCTACTGCCTCTTCTGCTTCCTGAGCGAACTCCTCAGACTCTGCTTCGATCTCGCCGTCTGCTTCTGTTACACCCTGGTTTGCCTCGATTACAGCGTCTGCCATCTTAGAAACGATCAGCTTAACGGCGCGAATTGCATCGTCATTTCCCGGAATTACATAATCCAGTTCTTCCGGATCGCAGTTTGTATCACAGATACCAATCAGCGGAATACCTAAAGTATGAGCTTCCTGAACACAGATTCTTTCCTTTTTCGGGTCTACGATGAAGATCGCATCCGGGATACGCTTCATTTCTTTGATACCGCCAAGGTTCTTCTGAAGCTTGGACATTTCTTTTCTTAACTCAATGACTTCTTTCTTTGGAAGAACTTCGAAAGTTCCGTCAGCTTCCATAGCCTCGATCTCTTTCAGTCTCTGGATACGGCTCTGGATGGTCTTGAAGTTTGTCAGCATACCGCCTAACCATCTCTCATTTACATAGAACTGTCCGCAGCGCTCTGCCTCTGTCTTGATCGCATCCTGTGCCTGCTTTTTAGTTCCTACGAATAAGATGTTTCCGCCGTTTGCAACGATATCAGCGATTGCATTGTATGCATCGTCAACCATGCCTACAGACTGCTGTAAGTCGATAATGTAGATACCGTTTCTTTCTGTGTAGATGTACGGAGCCATTTTAGGGTTCCATGTCTGATGTCCGAAATGAACACCTGCTTCCAAAAGCTGTTTCATTGAAATAACACTCATCTTTTTTTCTCCTTTTTGGTTAAATTCTTCCGCGCAGATCGTTTTCTAACCGGACCTGCCGCACACCGTCAGGCACCATCCATAAGAATCTCTGCACGTGTTTATTTACTCTGAAAGCTGTAATCATACCGCTTTCACCAACTTTTGCATTATAGCACAGGAAAACCCTCCATGTAAAGAGGGTTTTCCTAAAAAAAGCGCATATTTCACGCTACTTTTTCATAATATAAGAAATCGCATCCTGTATCCTGGATACATACACCAGATCGATCCCTTCCGTCTTCCCTACCGCTGTACGGCATACTTCCGGCAGGATTACTGTATGAAAGCCCAGCTTTTTCGCCTCAGCCACCCGCTGGCCTGCCATGCTTACAGCCCGGACCTCGCCGCTTAATCCCACCTCGCCGAAAGCCAGCACATTATCCGGAATGACAATATCCTTAAAGCTGGAAACCACAGCCAGGGAAATGGCAAGGTCGATGGCCGGCTCTGTCATCTTCATTCCGCCTGCAATATTTACGTAGGCATCTGAGGAAGCCAGATGGACTCCCACCTTTTTTTCAAGCACCGCCATAAGGAGATTCACTCTGTTAAAATCCGTTCCTACGGCAGTTCTTCTGGGAATACCGAAATTGCTTTGACAGACAAGGGCCTGAATCTCTACAAGTATCGGCCTGGTTCCCTCTAAAGAGCAGGAAACAATAGAGCCGGAACTGTCCGTAGGCTTTCCGTTCAGCATAAACTCTGAAGGATTTTTCACTTCTTCAAGTCCCGTATTCCTCATCTCAAAAACGCCGATCTCATTGGTAGATCCAAAACGGTTCTTCACTGCCCTTAAAATCCGGTATGAGGCATGTCTGTCTCCCTCAAAATAAAGGACCGTATCCACCATATGCTCTAAAACCCTTGGCCCTGCCACATTTCCCTCTTTGGTAACATGGCCTACGATAAAAATAGAGATTCCCATTCCTTTGGCTATCTGCATTAAAATATTTGTGGACTCCCTTACCTGGGAGACGCTTCCAGGGGCGGAACTTACGTCCTCATGAAACATGGTCTGGATAGAATCGATCACTACCATATCCGGTTTTCGCCGCTGAAGGATTTCCCGGATCACTTCCAGATTCGTCTCGCATAAAAGTTCCAGGTTTTCATTAAAACTTCCGATCCGGTCTGCGCGAAGTTTAATCTGGCGCAAAGATTCTTCTCCGGAAATATAAAGGACCTTTACGCCTCCAAGGGCAAGGTTCCTGCACACCTGCAAAAGAAGGGTAGACTTCCCGATGCCGGGATCTCCCCCCACTAAAACCAGAGACCCGGGGACGATACCGCCCCCGAGCACTCTGTCAAGCTCTCCTATGTTTGTCGTCTGCCGTTCATCCTGGGATAACTGAATGTCCTTTAATAAAACAGGCTCCTGTCTTTTTTCCTGGGGCCTTGCTGCACCGGATGATTTTTTCGCTGCCGGAACTGTCTCCTCCACGAAGGTATTCCACGCTTTGCATCCTGGGCACTGCCCCATCCATTTCACAGATTCATATCCACATTCCTGGCAGAAGAAAACAGTTTTTTTATTTTTCAGCATCTTTCAATCTTTACTTCTACCTGAGCGGCATTTCCCAGCTCTGCACTGAAGGAAAGCTTTCCTCCAAGATTTGTTTTCATTTTTCCTGTGTCTGTGCCGTTAATGAATACTTCGTATTCGGTGTCGCCTTCCATTTCCACTGTGATCTGGGCGTCTTCCGGCCCTTCTACCAGGAAGCTCATGCTGGAGCCGTCCTGTGCCAAATGGAACACGGAAGTTCCCGGAACAGATTCGTATACAAACATTCCGTTTCTTTCCAGCTTGGTGATCTCATTGAAGGTTTTTACTTTATACATATCGCCCTGGTGCTGGTAATCGGATAACTTGGACTTCGTCGAAAGTTCGTAATCTCCGAAGCTTATTGTTCCATCTGCCTCTGTGCGAATGAGTTCCTTAACTACTGCCATGATCTTATGTCCTCCCTAAGACTTTCTCTTGTTTTCAGTATTTTATAGGTTATTTTTTGTAACCATAATTATATAATAAATCCAATTTTTTGACCAGAGTCTCCGGCCATTTTTAATATCTTTTTTAGAAATGCCGCTGCTTTTTATTCTTTGGCGCAAACAGCGGCAAACCGCCTTTCCGGAAAAATTATTTTTCTTCCCTGGAAGAAACGAAATGGATCTGCTTTTTATGAAGCTGCACAGTCACCGTGTCTCCCTGTTTTATATTCCCCTCCAGGATCTCGTTTGCCATGGCATCCTCGATCTGCGTCTGGATAGCTCTCCTTAAAGGACGCGCGCCGTACTTACTGTCAAATCCTGCCTCTGCAAGGTGCTCTTTTACCGCATTTGTCACTTTAAGCTCTATATTCATCTGCTCCTTGCAGCGCTTCTGGAGCTGTTTTAAAAGGATGGTTACGATCTTTTTGATATGCTCTTTATTCAGGGCATGGAATACCATGATCTCATCAATACGGTTTAAAAATTCCGGTTTAAACATACGGCGCACTTCCTCCATAACGCCGGATTTCATGCGCTCATAATCCTGCTTTTCGTCCTCATTGGAAATAAAGCCAAGGCGCTTAGGTTCAATGATCGCCTGTGCACCTGCATTGGAAGTCATAATGATGATCGTCTGCTTAAAATCCACCTTACGGCCATGGGCGTCGGTAATATGTCCGTCGTCCAAAACCTGAAGAAGGATATTAAATACATCCGGATGGGCCTTTTCTATCTCGTCAAACAAAAGAACGCTGTATGGATTCCTGCGCACCTTTTCACTGAGCTGCCCGCCCTCGTCGTATCCTACATATCCTGGCGGCGAGCCGATCAGCTTGGATACGCTGTGCTTTTCCATGTACTCGGACATATCCACACGGATCATTGCCTGTTCACTTCCGAAGACCGCTTCTGCAAGCGCTTTGGAAAGCTCTGTTTTTCCCACTCCGGTAGGTCCTAAAAACAGGAAAGAGCCAATGGGACGGTTGGGATCTTTTAATCCTACTCTGCCCCTCTTTACCGCCTGGGCTACTGCCTTTACCGCTTCCTCCTGCCCGATCACACGCTTGTGCAGTTCCTTTTCCAGATGGGCAAGCCGCTTCGTCTCCCCTTCTGTCAGTCTCTGCACCGGGATCTTTGTCCAGTCAGATACGATATCCGCCACAGAAGCCTCCGTTACAGTCAGCGGCTTTTTCTTATTTTTCCGCTCATAGCGTGCTTTCTGCTTTTCGATTTCTTTTTTTACCTTTGCCTGGCGTTCCTGCACGTCTCTTGCCCGTTCAAGGTCCGCCTCACGGATCGCGTCCTCTTTTTCTTTTAACAGATCCTTAAGCTCCTGGTCTAAAGCATCCAGCTCCGGTGTGGTGCTGTATCCTGCAAGCTGTACCTTAGAAGCCGCCTCGTCAATGATATCAATGGCCTTATCCGGCAGAAAACGGTCATTGATATAACGCACCGACATTTTTACCGCTGCCTCAAGAGCTTCGTCTTCGATCTTTACCTTATGATGGTCTTCGTAATAGGGGCGCAGGCCTCTTAAAATTTCCACTGCCTCCTCTTCGGTAGGCTCTTCCACCGTAACAGGCTGGAACCGCCGCTCCAGAGCCGCATCCTTTTCAATATATTTTCTGTATTCCTCTAAAGTCGTAGCGCCGATCAACTGGATTTCCCCTCTGGAAAGGGAAGGCTTTAAAATATTTGAAGCATCTAAAGCCCCCTCAGCTCCCCCTGCACCGATAATGGTGTGCAGCTCATCTATAAACAAAAGGATTCCCTGGTGCTCGCGCACCTCTTTTACCACATTGCGGATTCTTTCTTCAAATTCTCCTCTGTATTTGCTTCCAGCCACCATTCCGGAAAGATCCAAAACCACTACTCTTTTATTTTTCACAGTGTCCGGTACCATCCCGGAAACAATCCTCTGGGCAAGGCCTTCTGCGATAGCCGTTTTTCCAACCCCAGGCTCGCCTACCAGGCAAGGATTGTTTTTCGTCCTGCGGCTTAAAATCTGGATCAGCCGGGCAATCTCTTTATCTCTTCCTACCACCGGGTCCAGCTTTCCTTCTGATGCCATCTGGGTCAGATCCCGGCTGTACTGGTCAAGGGTAGGGGTTCCAGTCGCTCTTTTACTTTTTGCCGCTTTTGCATTTTGAAATTCCTCGGCGATGGCATCTCCGTCCATTCCCATAGCAGATAAAACTGCTGCATAGAGTTTCTGGATCTGGGCTCCCATAGTATATAAAAGTCTGGTGGCAACACAATCTGTTTCTTTCAGCATCGCTAACAGAAGATGTTCCGTCCCCACCAAAGGCTCGTGAAAAGCCTCTGCCTCTCTTGCCGCACCTTCCATGATCTTTCTCGCCCTGGGACTGTAGCCCGGGGTACGTTCGGCAATGAGAGTATCCGGAGGGGCGATCAGCTGGTCGATCAGCGCCTCCAGGCGCTCCTCTTCCAGGGCAAACTCTTCCAGGACTTTCCCTGCCGTACCTTCCTTTTCTTTCATAAGACCGATCAGAATATGCTCGGTCCCCACATAATTGTGTTTCAGTGACTGTGCGGCTTTTTTCGCCAGCTCAAGAGCATTTTCTGCCTGTCTGGTAAATTTTTCCTGCATTTTCTCCTCCTTATCTGTCTACATAATATTCATCAAATATATCGTCAATGAGCTGATGCACTTCTTCTCTGGTTACATTCTTACAGCATCCCCGCGCAAGTGCCACCAGAAGATTCTGCTTCATCTCCTCTAATGCCTGAATCTTATTTGCATCAATAGATATGACAGCGCCCTTTCTCCGGTCTATGGTGACAAACCCTTCCTGACGCAAAAGGGCATATGCCTTATTCACAGTATGCATATTAATCCCAATGGTTTCAGCAAGCTGCCGTACGGACGGCAGCGGATCTCCCTCCTGCAGCCTGCAGGTGGCAATCCCCATGATAATCTGATTGGTAAGCTGCATGTAAATCGCTTCTTCGCTGTTAAAATCTATTTCTATAACCATACGGCAACCTCCTCCGTCGTTTCTGGTGTAATCCACATAATGTGTTATACATATAGTAGCACATAATTCAGGTTTTGCAAGAAAAAAATTTTTCCTGCATTTTTTTGACGGCTGTCCCTGTTTCAAAAGAAAAGAGCGGCACCCCGCCGCCCTCTGCTTATCCTAATATTCCTAAATGTTCCAGAAGAATCTTTAATCCGATCAGGATCAGGATCACGCCCCCTGCGATCTGTGCCTTTGCCCGGAACCGGCTTCCAAACACGTTTCCGATCTTGATGCCGGCCATGCTGAAGATGAATGTAGTACATCCAATGAAAAGCACTGCAGAGACAATATTTACCCGTAAAAACGCAAAAGTCACACCTACAGCAAGGGCATCAATACTTGTGGCCACGGCAAGAAGCAGCATCGTCTTTACATCAAAAGAATCATCCAGGGATTCTCCCTCGCCCATTGCCTCCCGTATCATATTAATACCGATAATGGAAAGCAATATAAAAGCAATCCAGTGATCCACATTTACGATCACATCCTCAAACTGGCTTCCCAAAAAGTAGCCGATGGCTGGCATAAGCCCCTGGAATCCGCCAAAATAAATTCCCGCAAGAACAGCGTTCTTCCATTTCATCTTCGGCATGGAAAGCCCCTTACAGATAGATACCGCAAATGCATCCATGGATAATCCTACTGCGATCAGAAATAACTCAACTAATCCCACTGCTGCCCCTCCTGTTACCCGATAATCTTCTTTATCTGGTCTCTGTTCAGCACGAGATTAAATCCCATAGGATTTATCACATAGGCAACGGCCTTTTCCAGCATCACGTCCATAAGCTTGGTAAAAGGAAGCTTCGCCACACGCATTTTCTTTCCTTTGGTAAATTTCTCCAGTTCCATCACATCGGAAAAAATAGGCTGCAGGATCTGTTCCTTTTTGTCTTTCAGGAAAGGTATATTGATCTTTTTCGGATCCTCTTCGCTTACATTCATTACCATTAAAAATTCTGATTTACGAAGATTTACCAAAAGCTCTTCTTCCATCTCCCGCATATTTTGGCGCTCCTCATTCTTAATGGGGCGGCGCAGCTCCTGCATAAAATAGATGCCGGAAAGCTGCAGGGTAGGATTCAGAAGCGGTCTTTTTTCAGGTTCCAGCTTGCTTATATCCTGCTTTGCAATATCGGTAAGGTCTACCTCACACTGCTCTTCTCCGTCCACCCACATAACGGTGTTTACGCCAATGGCATATAAAGTCCCGTAAAATCTGGGATAATCTTTCTTTTCAAAACGCATACCCATTAAAAGGATCTTATTCTCCACACATTTTTGTCCGTATTCCTTGATGCCTTCCTCTGTGGAAAAAACCCATGCCTGGTCGTTAAAGGTTTCCTCATCACAAGTCACATACGGAAGTTTCGTCGCCTGTGAATATGCAACAAATACAAAGTCTCTGTTCTGCAGTTCCTTCACTGCCTGTTCCTTACTGATTCCCATTTCTTTATCCTCTCTGTCTCATTTCTTTTATGATCGCTTTCATCTCTTTGCTTACCCGGTAGGATTCTGTGATCTTCTGCAGGGATTTCCGGTAAGTAAAATCCTCCAGCCCATGATCCCCCTTCAGGTAGGCAAGCATCTCCTCTGGAAATGCTGCAAAGTATACGGATATGGCCCATGCCACGCCCATCTTGGCGTAGTAACCGTCTTGGCGGACACGTTTTAATCTTTCCAGGGCCTCTTCCCGGTATTCTTCCTTTACAAAATGACTAAGAAGCATGACCGCGCCGAATCTTGCCTCATATTCTTTATCCGAGTCAAAATACGGTTCCAGAAAGTCCCAGTAAATATCCGGATACTTGTCCGCATCCTTTAAAGTATTACAGAAGCTGTCGCATACGGCCCAGTTATGAATGTCTTTCACAAATGCCCTTACATAATCCAGCTTAGTCCGCACATCCAGCTTTCCATAAGCCAGCACAAGGCCGCGCACCATCGTCTCCTCGTAATAGACATCCGAAGCGCCCAAAAACCAGTCCTCCCAGTCTTTTTTCGCCAGCTCCCTGGCCAGTACGCGCATTTTCGGCAGCCGTACTCCCAGGATATTTTCCTCTCCCAGGACTAATTTGCTGTGAAACTCCTGGTACT
>CALIZJ010000016.1 GCA_938028845.1 uncultured Blautia sp. | reverse complement strand
ATTACAGACAAGTCTTCAGGAATATACAAATGATTGTCTTTTACCGCCCGTTTTAAATAGTGAAGAAAATTTGCAGGCACCACAAACGCAGTAGGTCTGTCCGGCTCGTGAAGGATCTTTTCGCAATATTCTACAGCCTTTAAAGAAATTCCATCCGTCAGAAAACTATAGTAATACTTTTCTTTAAAGGGAAGGTTATTTTCCTCCATTACCTTTTTATATGTATTTCTTCTCACCTCGTCTACTACGCTTGCTTTGTTCTCTGATGCAAGAACGATTTTTTTATGCCCCAGGGAAATCAGATATTCCAGTGCTTCCCTCACACCCTTTCCATGATCGGTAGCAACGAAATTATAATCGTCATATCCGTCTATTTTTCCTACACATACATAAGGGATCTCATTTTTTTCAAACTCTTTGAAATACCTGTCTTTCGGCGAAAGATCAAAGATCAGGAACCCATCCACCAGGGATTTTGCCAATCCCATCAGGTACTTCATATTTTCTTTCTCTCCCCGTTTGCTCTGCGTATAAATCAGTACGGAATACCCCAGTTCTTCCGAAATCTCACCTACAGCGGTAAAAACCTCAGGATAGTACATTGTATCAAATACATGGGATAGATTTTTGGGAATGATCAAACCGATCGTCTTGTTTTTTTCCTTTGCAGACAGATGGCGCGCGCTCAGACTGGGAACATATCCCAGCTCATCAATAGCCTGCTGGATCTTTGACTTTGTTTCCTCGTTCATGTGATGGTATTTTTTATTCAAATAATTAGAAACCGTTGATTTTGATACACCTACATAGTTTGCCACATCAGAAATTGTAATTTGCTTATTCATACCTTTCCCCCACCTTGCATTTTTATTTTACTAATATAATACTATAAAAATACAATTTAGTGAAGCGGTTTACTAAACAAATAAAAAAAATAATTTCCTTTGTAAATCGGTTTACTAAAATCTCATAAAAAATAACCGTTTGTAAATCGGTTTACTTCCTTAAATCTTTTTTTATTATAATTATATCATCTAATATTGTCAATAATATTTCTTATCTTATTTATTTTTTAGTTGTTTTTCACATATTATGTTTTTAATTTTTGTTTATTGTACTAGTAATTTTTTATAAAAGCCTTAATCTTTTGCAAAACCGACCTAAGAAATATATACATAAACACCACAGTTTAGCGCAAAATGGCAGGCCTTCACATAAGATAGCCTGCCATAAATATTAAGAATACAAATCGCCCTTATTATTCGTACACCAGCGATGTAAATTCTTTTACCTCATAATGTTGTTGTTATCTTACAGAATTCTCGAAATCATCCTACCCAATTTCTTTACTTACCCAGTATTCTGCCGCCTCTTTTAAAAACTTTGCACATCCAGGTATCTGGCGGTCATAATACTTGGTAAACCTCTCGTCCTCCACATACATGGCTGTAAGCCCTTTGTGCGCCTGCTCACTGTATGTTTTCCAGGTATAACCCAGCCATTCCTTATGAAGCTTTACGATCCTTTTCCCTTTCTCGCCCCTGGGATCTTCTCCTTCGCGGACGGCCTCTTCCAATTGTTTTAAAATTTCCTCTCCAAGATTCTGAAATCTTTCATAGTCCTCTTCTGTCATTTCAAGGATTCTGCGGTTGGCTTCCTCCACAGCCATATCTCCATATTTGGCACGGCTTTCTTTTCCGTAAGCCTCCTCCTTTTCCCGCACAACTTTTTCTTTAAATGCCTGAAACTTCTCCTGTGTATCCATAGTAATCTCTCCTTTCATGGACGCCATCGTCCTCTTCACAGCAAAAATCAGACGGTCAATCTTTTCCCTCTGCAACTCCAGTGCAAAAAGATGTTCTTCCAAAGCATTAAATACGTCAAAGCTATCCTCATGGATGATCCTGGATATCTGCTGCAGCCCCATTCCCCGTTCACGGTAAAACAAAATCTGCTGCAAAAGTTCCGCTTCCTTCTCCCCATAATAACGATAGCCCGCCTCTGTAGTATAAAGAGGCTTTAAGAGCCCGATCTCATCGTAATAGCGCAGGGTCCGCGCGCTGACCCCTGCCATCTGTGCTAATTCCCGTATGCCATACTCCATGTCTTCCTCCTGCACCTTCCTGTTATTAAAACCGCCAGCCTTTTGACAGTTCTGTTTTTGTCTGTCTTTTGCTGTTATAAAGAGTGTACAAGTTTCCGCAGCGTCAAAGTCAAGAAGATTTTTAAAAAATTTTTTGATTAAAAAACCGGCTTTTAAGAAAGCCGGCTTTTAAAATCCTCATATCCAAAACTGCGTACCAGTTCGCAGCTTCCATCCCTCTTTTTATATACAATGGACGGCAGGCACATTCCGTTAAACGTATTCGTTTTCACCATAGTATAAAGAGCCATATCCTCAAATACTACCCGGCTGCCTTCCCTTAAAGGTTTCTCAAAGGAATAATCCCCAATGACGTCCCCTGCCAGACAGGTAGGTCCGGCAAGCCTGTAGGTATACGGCGTTTCTCCCGGCATTTTTCCCTCTTTCACCGGAGGACGATACGGCATTTCCAATACATCCGGCATATGACAGGCCGCCGAAGTATCCAAAATGGCAATATCCATTTCGTTGTGCACGATCTCTAAAACCTCTGATACCAGATAGCCGGCATTTAATACCACAGCCTCCCCTGGTTCCAGATAAATCTGCACCTGGTACTTTTCTTTCAAGTAATTTATGATCCGGATCAAACGTTCCACATCATAATCTGCTCTTGTAATGTGATGTCCGCCGCCTAAATTCAGCCATTTCATTCCCTGGCAGTATTTTCCGAACTTTTCTTCAAAAGCCGCCACCGTCTTTTCCAGGTCATCTGAATTCTGCTCGCATAAGGTATGAAAATGCAGTCCATCGAGAAGGGGAAGTATTTCTTCCTCAAACTGAGCCGAAGTCGTCCCCAGACGGGAACCAGGCGCACAGGGATCATAAATGGCATGCCCTTCCTGTGTGGAGCACTCTGGATTCACCCGAAGACCTACTGATTTTCCCGCAGCCTTTGCCCTGGCTCCATAGCGCTTCACCTGGGCGGGAGAATTAAATACCAGGTCATCCACATAGGTCAAAAGCTCCTCGAATTCCTCCTCCCGGTAAGCCGGGGAAAACACGTGGGTTTCCCCGCCAAACTCTTCATGCCCCAGTTTCGCTTCAAACAGCCCGCTGGCTGTGGTCCCGGCAAGATGCTTTGCCAAAAGTGGATACACATGGAACATGGAAAATGCTTTCTGCGCCAGCAGAATCTTACATCCTGTACGGTGCTGGACTTCGTCCAGGATCTTTAAATTCCAAAGCAGCTTTTCTTCATCCACCAGAAAATACGGTGTTCGAAAGTCCTTGTCCATAACCATTAGTCCACCAGTTTCGGATCATCGTTGATCTGCCATGGCAGGCCCCATTTATTCAGCGCTTCCATATAGGGATCTGGATCGAACTCTTCTACAGTAAAGACGCCCGGTTTATTCCATTTTCCTGTCAGCAGCATCATAGCGCCTACCATAGCCGGAACGCCTGTGGTGTAAGAAATTGCCTGGGAGCCCACTTCTTTATAACATTCCTGATGATCACATACATTATAAATATAGGCTTTTTTCTCTTTTCCGTCCTTCTTTCCGGTGAAGATACAGCCGATATTAGTTTTTCCCACTGTGCGCGGTCCAAGGCTTGCAGGATCCGGCAGAAGAGCTTTTAAAAACTGAATGGGAACAATCTGGTGTCCTTCAAACTCAATGGGCTCTGTAGAAAGCATACCCACGTTTTCCAGACAGTTCATATGGGTAAGATAACTCTGTCCAAAAGTCATGAAAAAACGGATACGCTTTACGCCTGGAATATTTTTTGCCAGAGATTCGATTTCTTCATGGTGAAGAAGATACATATCCTTTTCTCCTACCTGGTCAAAATCATATTCTCTCTTAATGCTCATAGCCGGAATCTCTACCCAATGGCCGTCTTCCCAGTAAGAACCTGGCGCGGAAACCTCTCGTAAATTAATCTCCGGATTAAAGTTAGTGGCAAAAGGATAGCCATGATCCCCGCCGTTGCAGTCCAGAATGTCGATGGTATCGATCTGGTCAAATAAATGCTTCTGAGCATAAGCACAGTAAGCCTGGGTCACGCCCGGGTCAAATCCGGAACCAAGCAGGGCGGTAAGACCTGCCTTTTCAAATTTTTCTTTATATGCCCACTGCCAGGAGTAATCAAAATATGCTGAAAATCCTTCTTCCTTGCAGCGTTTTTCATAAACCTCTCTCCATGCAGGATCTGTGATATCTTCCGGCTCATAGTTGGCGGTATCCATATAGTTTACCCCACACTCCAGGCAGGCATCCATAATGGTAAGATCCTGGTAAGGCAGGGCGATATTCATAACAAGATCCGGCTGTACCTTCTTAATAAGAGCTACAAGCTCTTCTACCTTGTCCGCATCCACCTGTTCTGTGGTAATCTTCGTCTTGGTGGTTCCCTCAAGTTTTTCCTTTAAGGCATCGCATTTAGACTTGGTACGGCTTGCAATGCAGATTTCATCAAATACCTCGCTGTTCTGACAGCATTTATGGATTGCCACGCCGGCAACGCCGCCGCAGCCAATGATCAAAACTTTACTCATATCTTTTATCCTCCTAATGTAATTTTCTTAATTCTGTGCATTTACTGCTGCACTCTTCTCATTTATCTTTTCCGCTTAATGCGAGAAGCATCTCTCTTACGATTTTACATGCCACCATGGTGGAAACTCCGCTCTGGTCATAATGAGGGCTGAGTTCATTTACGTCGCACCCCACGATATTTCCCTGTTCGCACACAAGGGTGGCTGCTTTCCGAAGCTCGTCAAAGCTTACGCCTCCCGGCTCCGGCGTTCCTGTTCCGGGAAACACGCTTGGATCTAATACATCCAGATCCAGGGTGAAATAAACAGGCTTTCCTTTTAGCTTCTTAAGGGTATCCGCAAGTCCTTCAAAATCAAACTTCCTTGTATCCACATGCTCCTTTCCCCACCGGAATTCCTCCCGGTCTCCGGAACGGATGCCGAACTGATGGATACGCCCATCGCCAACCAGCTCCCAGCACCTGCGCAGTACACAGGCATGGGAGAGTTTTACATCCAGATACTCCTCACGCAGATCCGCATGAGCGTCAAAATGAATCACATGTACATCCGGATATGCTTCCTTAACCGCCCGAAAGGCCCCAAGGGTAACAAGGTGTTCCCCTCCAAGCATAAACGGCAGTTTTTTCTCTTCTAAGACTTCCTTTGTAAAAGCGGTAATCTGCTCCAGCGCCTGGCTGGTATCCCCAAAACACAGCTCCAGATCTCCGCAGTCCAGCACAGCCGTATCTGTAAGATCCTTATCCTGATACGGGCTGTAACATTCAATCCCGTAAGACTCCCTGCGGACAGCGCCGCTTCCGAACCTTGTGCCGGGGCGGTAGGAAGTGGTAGAATCAAAGGGCGCTCCAAATAAAATAATCTCTGCTGCAGACGCCTCTTTGTCACATTCCATATAGGTTTCTATATTTTTATTCAACATTTTTCAGCAATTCCTCCACATATGCCGGAATATAAAACGCTCCTTTATGGAGAGTAGTCGTATAGTACCTTGTAGTGATTCCTCTCATATTCCAGCGGATCTCATCCAGATTCTTTAATGGATGATATTTCTTAGAAGCGAATCCAAATAGCCAGTGGCCCGACGGATAAGTAGGGATATGGGCCTGGTATACCTTGCTCACCGGGAAAGACTGCACGATATTTTTATGCGTCCTCTGGCAGGCAATGGCGTCCTCTGTATAGTAAGGACTCTCATGCTGGTTGACCAAAATTCCGTCCTCCCTAAGAGCCTTATAACAATTCCCGTAAAACTCCCTTGTAAACAGTCCCTCTCCTGGTCCGAAGGGATCCGTGGAATCCACAATGATCAGATCGTACTGGGCTTCTTTTGACCGCACAAACTTCAATCCGTCCTCATAATGGATCGTAAGACGCGGATCATCCAGCCTGCAGGCTGTTTTCAAAAGGTATTTTTTGCATACCTCCACTACCAGAGGATCGATCTCCACCATATCTATATGCTGGATTTCCGGGTACTGTACAAGCTCCCGGATCACACCTCCGTCTCCCGCACCAATGACCAGCACATCCTTCACATTCGGGTGCACTGCCATAGGCACATGCGTGATCATTTCATGATAAATAAATTCGTCCTTTTCTGTGAGCATCATATACCCATCCAGCACCAGGAAACGTCCAAATTCCGGGGATTCAAACACATCGATCCGCTGAAACTCACTTTTTCCACTGTAGATCTGCTTATCCACACGTATGGAAAACTTAACGTTGGGCGTATGGGATTCTGAAAACCAAAGCTCCAAAAGATACGACCTCCTTCCTATTCTGCTGTTTATAAATCTTCTCTTTATATCCTGCTATTTTAATACATTCAGTTTTTCTATGTCCGGGTCCTCCGGTCCTGTCATGCTGCAGCCTTTTTCTTTTGCATATTTGATATACTCTAAAATCTGCTCTGTAATCTTTTCTCCTGGCGCAAGGATGGGGATTCCAGGGGGATAGCACATTACAAACTCACTGCAGATCCGTCCCTTTGTCTCATCTAAAGGCAACATTTCTTTCTCTGCATAAAACGCCTCCTGGGGCGAAACTGCCACTTCCGGGTCGATATACTCCTGCTGCATCAATCCAGCCCTGCTTTTCTGGTATCGGCGCCGGATCTCCGCCAGAGCTCCCACCAGACGCTCCACATCTCTTGGCCTGTCTCCAATAGACAAGTAAGCCAGAATGTTTCCAAGATCTCCAAATTCGATCTGAATGTCATACTCGTCTCTGAGCAAATCATAAACCTCGATTCCCGCCAGTCCGATATCAAGAGTATGCACGGAAAGCTTCGTCACATCGAAATCAAAAACACTGTTTCCGTTTATCAGTTCCCGCCCAAAGGCGCGATAACCTCCAATGGCATTGATCTCACTTCGTGCATATTCTGCAAGGCGGATCACCTGGCTAAACGCCTCCTCCCCTCTAAGGGCAAGGTTTCTTCTGGAAATATCAAGGCTTGAAAGCAGCAGATAAGAACCGCTTGTAGTCTGCGTTAAATTAATGATCTGGCGCACATAGCCTTCAGAAACCTCCGGTCCTGCCAAAAGCAGAGAACTCTGGGTAAGACTTCCTCCGGATTTATGCATGGAAACAGCCGCCAGATCTGCTCCGGCCTCCATAGCGGAAACAGGAAGATTTTCGTTAAAATAAAAATGTGTCCCATGAGCCTCATCCGCCAGACAAAGCATCCCATGTTCATGAGCAAGCTTGGCAATCCTGCGGATATCTGAGCAGATTCCATAATAAGTAGGATTATTCACCAGCACTGCCTTGGCATCTGGATTCTCCCGGATGGCTTTTTCCACATCTGCCACCCTCATTCCAAGGGGGATTCCAAGGCTCTCGTCTGAAGCCGGGTCCACATAGACGGGAATCGCCCCGCACAGGACCATCGCCCCCATAACGCTGCGGTGTACATTTCTTGGAAGAATGATCTTATCTCCTCTCTTTGCAGAGGAAAGGATCATCGCCTGCACCGCCGAGGTGGTTCCTCCCACCATTAAAAAGGCATGGGCCGCTCCAAATGCCTCTGCCGCCAATTCCTCTGCCTCCCGGATTACAGATACAGGGTGGCACAGATTATCCAAAGGCTTCATGGAATTTACGTCCATGCGCACACATTTCTCCCCTAAAAGAGAGGCCAGCTCCGGATTTCCCCTGCCGCGCTTATGCCCGGGAACATCAAAAGGCACCACCCTTTTTTTCTCAAATTCCTGAAGCGCCTCATAAATAGGCGCCCGTTCCTGTGAAAGCATTTCACTCCCCCATTTCTCTGTGTCAGTAAATATTTCTTCCGCTGAAAATTTCTATCATTTCTTTACGGAGGTTATGCATGATCTCCAGCCTCACCTGAGGAAGAAGCTCATAGACATCCGTATTAAAAAGATAGTTCTGCAGATCTATGTCTTTTACCATCATTTTCGTGTGAAACAGATTCGCTTCATACACATTAATATCCACTGCATCGTAAAAACGCAGGGTTCTTGGATCGATAAAATCCTGTATGGATCTTATCTCATGGTCGGAAAACAGCTTCTTTCCATTTACATCCCTGGTAAAACCACGTACCCGGTAATCCATGGTAATGATGTCCGAGTCAAAAGATCCTATAAGGTAATCCAGGGTAGAAAGCGGCGTAATCTCCCCACAGGTGGCCACGTCGATATCCACCCGGAAGGTAGCAAGGTATGTCTCCGGATGGTATTCCGGATAGGTGTGGACCGTAACATGGCTTTTATCCAGATGAGCTAACTGAGTCTCACCTGCCGGGATCATAGATCCTTCTGCGATCAGCAGCGTCACCGACGCCCCCTGCGGTTCATAATCCTGGCTGGAAATGTTCAGTACATTTGCACCGATCATGTCTGTGAGATTTGTAAGAATATTCGTCAAACGCTGTGAATTATACTGTTCATCAATATAAGCAATATAATCCTTCTGCTCTCTGGCGGTTTTTGCATAGCAAACGTCATAGATATTAAAGCTCAAAGCTTTTGTCAGGTTATTAAACCCGTATAATTTTAATTTTTCGCTCATGCCGCCTTCTCCTTCTCTTTCTGCAATATTAAAAAAGCGGTGTGCCTATGCACACCGCCTGTAAAGATCCTGTTCTCGTTTTCGAGCGGATTGCAGACGTATGGTGAGAATTTTCTCTTTCTGCAAAACCACTGCGGTCTGTGAACAAGCTTAACTGTCAGAGTTATATGGCAAATACCTACTTTACTACTCCTATTGACCATTTTACAAGTTGATGTGCGCATCTGCGCTCTGGTTGTAAAGTAACCAACTTATAAAATTGAGCTTTTAACTCAATCAATATGGCGACCTGAAGCCGCCTGTCGGCAGTTGACCCGGCTGTCCGTATGGCCTTAACCCTTAAATGGGTGGTCAGAAATATTTGCATGGATACTCTGTAAACTCATATCACATGACGCTCCAATTATAACTTAAATGTCAATTCTTGTCAAGGAACAGGTTGCGTTTTTCTTTCCCAGAACTTATTTTACTGTGATGATTTTTTCCAGGAAATCACAGTCTCCTGTTTTTTCCACCTGGCAGGCTTCGTAGTCGTCGCTGTTCGTTACCAGGACTGCCGTAGTGGTGCTGTATCCGGCCTTTTATCCGGGAATTCCTGTTACCCCATAGGAAGTAGCGCCAATATGGAAAATTGAGCCCAGCAAAGCGCCTGCTGCACCTCCGGCCATGCCGCAGATCAGAGGTTTTACAAAACGCAGATTTACGCCGAAGATCGCCGGCTCTGTAATACCAAGTGCTGCGGAAAGCATTCCTGCCTCGATCACATTGTACATATGATGAATACCGCAGACTACTGTAAGAGGATAAAGGACTCCCATGATCATTGAGCCAATGCCATGTCCCACAGTGATGATCCATTGTGCAAAGTCAAGAATATAATTTTCTGCGGTAGAAAAGATCGGTCCAAGGATTGCCAGGGTCAAAAAGCCTGTTACCAGCACTGTTACCAGCGGTGTAACAAAAAGGTCGAGCATTTCCGGCACATGCTTATGCAGCCATTTTTCAATCTGGCACATCAGCCACACAGCTATGATAACAGGGATCACATGCCCCTGATAGCCTACTTGCCGGATATCAAAGAAAAGAATGTGCCATACCGGAATCTCCGATGCATCCATACCGGCCACTGACCAGGCATTGATCAGATTTGGATGAATCATGATCATACCAATAACAGCCCCAAGAAAGATATTTCCTCCAAATACCCTTGCTGCCGACACTGCGATCAGTACCGGAAGGAAGGTAAATGCCGTATTTGCAAACAAATCTAAAATACCGTACCAGTCACTTCCCGCAAAAGACGGGATTGCTTTTCCCAAAACTTCCACCAGTCCCATCATCAGACCGGAAGCCACGATGGCCGGAAGAATAGGAACGAACACATCTCCCAAAGCCTTGATCATTCTTTTAAAAATGGGCTGCTTTGCGGCAGCTGCTGCTTTTACCTCTTCTTTGGTAGCAGCCGTCATGCCGCTGATCTTTAAAAATTCATCGTATACTTTATTTACTGTACCTGTGCCGATGATTAACTGCAGCTGTCCGTTATTGCTGAAAACCCCTTTTACCCCTTCTACGTCTTCCAGTTTTTTCATGTCGATCTTGCTGTTGTCCACAGTGACCAGACGAAGCCTTGTGGCACAATGTGCCGCACTTACTAAATTTTCCCTTCCGCCCAGATTCTCATATATCTCTCTGGCACATTTCTCATAATCCAATGCCATTGTCCTCTACTCCTTCTATCCTTCCCTATAATTTACAGTCTTATCAGACGCCCTCATGTTCTATTGTGCGCCTTTGGCAGTTTATATAAGACCAAATTTTTCAAATGCCCGGCATATACCGTCCTCCTTCACAGCAGCGCACACATAGTCGGATATCTTTTTTAAACAACTGCTTCCATTTTCCATACAAACCCCAATACCAGCAGCCTCGATCATCTCTTTATCATTCATGCTGTCCCCAAAGGCAATGGTGTTCTGTATGGGAATTTTCAGGTATCTGCTTACCCGCCCTACGCCTTTTCCTTTGTCAAATTTTCGGTTCACCAGCTCACCATTTACAAAGCCATAGGAATCCGGTTCCTGTATACAAAATGAAAATTCATTCTTTAAAATTTCTATGGGGTTCTCCAGGCTTTCCATGTCCTTGCTCATAAATACAATCTTATAAACCGGCTGTCCCTGGTATTGTTCCATAGGAAGAATACCAAGAGATTTTTCTATCTGGAGCCTCCAGCGGAGAAGTTCGCTGTTTCCTCCTTCTCCTGCATTCTCCCGCAGAAATTCTTTGAATCCTTCATCCGTAAAAGAGCCATCCAGACATTCTACCGTCCGGAATATCCCATTCTCTTTTAATGTGTCCATTGCCTTTTTCTTCTGTACTTCAGACATGGGACAATCAAAGAGAATCTTGTCCTGGTATTTAATATAGCCCCCGGAACTGGCAATCACTCCATCAAAACCGTAGTGCAAAAGCGGTGACAGCATTTGATAATTTCTTCCTGTACACAAAAATACATAATGCCCTTTCTTCTGGGCCGCTTTCACAGCATTTAAGGCGGATTCCGGCGGTATGTTACTTCCCGGTTCTGTCAGCGTACCGTCAATATCCAAGAATATGACCTTTCTGTCCATACAAACCTTTCTCCTCTTTCCTGCGCCGCTTAAATCATAAATTCTGTTCAAAGAAATCTTTCAGTTTTTCCAGAGCTTCTCCGTCATCTGATTTTACTACGATCTCATCTCCTTTTTTTGCCCCCAGCCCCATAACTGCCATCAGCTTGGAAGCATCTGCTGTTTTTTCTCCTTTGCTGATTTCTACTGCACAGTCAAAACTTTTGACTAATTTTACCAGCATCCCTGCCGGTCTTGCGTGAATACCAATCTCATCCTTAATCACATAACGAAATTCTGCCATAATCGTTCTCCTTTTCTTTCATCCTTTTTCTTTGACGTATAACGCAATCTGAACGCACCATATTTATGTTATCGTTCTCATTTAATTATTCTCTTATTTCAAGATATATTGTGTGCTTTATTTATTTTTTTATATGGTATCGTTCTCATATCGTGTTTTTATTATTATCCCATCGCTTTCACCTGTAAATTGATAGATCTTACAAATATCACAAACCGATTTCATACAATTTTAACAAAGCCCTCTGTTTTCAGGGGCTTTCCTGGCCGCCTGCAAAAAGCAGGAGCAGTTACATTGTTGTCTGCATCTATGAAACTTTCGGATGTAAAGATGGATATGTGGCTTGGAGTAAGCGGATCTCTTTTATTCTTATACTTGCGGCTATTATAACGCTTGTCAGCCATTGAAACGATAAGCCTAAAAAATAGCCGCCCTGCCCTGAGAAAGCAGACGACTATTTTAATACATATTTTCACCAGATAAAATATACTCCAATACAGAAAAAGAGAGAACTACTATCAATATGACAGCATTTCTCTGCGTTCTTCGATTGAATAATACTTGCGTAAAATATAAAATAAGTTAGGCACTGTATGTGTAGCAATATATCCCTCTATTTTGCCTTCTACACAAGCCTCCATAATTTTTTCTGCAATAATACAGAATGGCTGACGTTGGTTTATATAATCCGTTTCCATTTAACGCTTTCCTATATGCCAAGAAGTATCTTGTATATTGGTATAAACAGTGCATTTATGGGTTGTACAACGATTGTACAATTTTTTTCTATAAAAAGAAAATGCCTTAAACCTCTGTTCATCAAGGTTTAAGGCACAAATTCAATGCCGCAGACCGGAATCGAACCGGTACGAAGTTTTACCCTCGCAGGATTTTAAGTCCTGTGCGTCTGCCAGTTCCGCCACTGCGGCATATTCTGTTAGGTATGGGGCCTATAGGGCTCGAACCTATGACCCTCTGCTTGTAAGGCAGATGCT
>CALIZJ010000015.1 GCA_938028845.1 uncultured Blautia sp. | reverse complement strand
GCATAAAATTACTGTCAGCCTATACCCTGGAATGGTTTAGAAAACTGCTACGTTTTAACAAAGTAAAGAAGCCCGTCAACCTGGAAGTGGTACCTCTACATGGGCATCGAATACTTTATCAAAGGATAAAAGCAAAGTATGGACAACTTTCAAAAAGTAAAATTAACATAGGTCAAAAAGGCTCTTTTATCAACAAATTTCGTCCGTGTTCTTGGGCGAATTTCTGTACTGACGTGGTGAAGATCCATACATTTTATGGAATTGAGATGAGCGGTATAGCGCCATATGTTGTCTGAAGCGGAGAAAATAATTGTGGGAATATTGCATAAAAATCAAAGAAGGGAATTATGAGGGAATTATGATATATGATGAAAATAAATATAGCTATGGACAAATGAACTGAGAACTGTTAATATATACACATAAATTAAGTTTGTTATTACGTGATGGTAAGCAAGACTGTTTATAATACTGATTGGGATAATAGTATTATGGGCAGTTTTTTTTATAGTAAAGCCGTTTTGGATGCTTGCTGGAGGGGGCAGGAACAGGTGAAGATCATCAGAGTTCTGAATACAAATGCAGTTGTATCTTTGGATCCGTGCGGCCGGGAAATTATCATTACCGGCACCGGGATTGGTTTTAAAAAGAAAAAGGGCGAAGAGCTGGACAAGTCCCGCGTGGAGAAGATTTATTGTCTGAAGAGTGCGGAGGATAATTACAGGCTCCAGCAGGTGGTGAGAGAAATCTCGGAGAAATATCTGGAGATTGCCGGCAAGGTAGTCAATGCTTCCAGAGAAGCAGGACTGAAGGTGAGAGATACCCTCTATGTGACATTGACAGATCACATCAATTCCGCTGTGGAGAGATACCAGAGCGGAATCAGTCTTAAGAATCTGATGCGACACGAAATTCGAAAATTTTATCCACAGGAATACAGAGTGGCCAAGGAGGCCATTGAGTGGATACAGAAGATGACAGATATTGATCTGGGAGAAGACGAGGCGGGATTTATCGCCATGCACATTATATCCTCAGAGCTTGAGAGCAGCGAGGTTTCAGATGTGCAGAAGATGACAGAGCTAATTAATGCCATTATCAAGATTGTAAAAATACATTTCAGGATTGAATTTGACGAGGATTCTGTGTCCTATCAGAGGTTTCTGACACATTTAAAATTCTTCTCAGCCAGAGCCCTGGACGGTGAGGCTTATCAAGACAGCATGGAGGAGATATACCAGGCAATGGTGGCACAAAACGGGCATGCCTATACGGGGGTGGAAAAGGTGGCTCGGTTCATTGAAAAGCAGTACGGATACCGGATCAGCATAGATGAGGAGCTGTATCTGCTGATTCATATAAAGAGAATACTGGACGAACAGCACCGCTAGTTCGCAGGTTTGTTATTATTCAGTTAAGCAAGACCTGGCCCTGAAGGGCACATTTCCCGGGAAAATGTGCTCTTTAAGGCTAGGTCTTTCTTTTTCCGGATACTTCCGGGATACATATATTAATTATTCTAATGAGGTGAAGATATGGATTACGCAAGTGTTGCAAAGAAAATCCTGCAGCGTGTAGGGCGAAAAGAAAATGTGATCAGCCTTGTACACTGTATGACCAGGCTAAGATTCACGCTGAAAGACGAGTCCATTGTGGACGACGAGGCAGTGAAAAAGACAAAAGGCGTTATGGGAGTGATGAAGAAGGCAGGACAGTACCAGATCATCATAGGAAATGACGTGGCAAATGTCTTTGCAGAGCTGAATAAGCTTGGCAACTTCTCAAACGAGGCTCCGAAGAAGGCACCCCAGAAGCAGGAAAAGAAGGGAATCGTCTCTATGCTGATGGACACGATTTCCGGCATTATGGCGCCGGTTATTCCAGCAATCATCGGCGCAGCCATGATCAAGGTGCTTCTGACGCTGCTGCCTATGATAGGTGTGCTTGATACAGAAGGGAATACCTATAACCTGTTAAGTGTTATGGGAGACGGAGCATTTTTCTTTATGCCTGTTTTGATTGCCATTTCTGCATCAAAGAAATTCGGGACAAATATGTACTATGCGGCGAGCATTGCGCTTATCATGCTCCATCCTAATTTTATTTCTCTGATGAGCAATGCAAATGAGGCAGGGGAGGTGGTAAAATTCCTCGGCTTTATTCCGGTTACCTATGCTTCCTATTCCTACTCGGTCATCCCGATCATCCTGGCAGTATGGTCCCTAAAGTATGTGGAGAAGCTGGCAGATAAGATTACGCCCGTGGTGACCAAGAACTTCCTGCGCCCCATGCTAGTGGTGCTGATCGAGGCACCGATTGCCCTGATCGTACTGGGACCTTTGGGAGCAATCCTCGGCAATGTCCTGTCAGATGTCGTATACTTTATACATGACCAGCTCGGTTTTATCGCTATCGGACTGGTGGCCGGTATTTATCCGTTTGTTGTCATGGCTGGCATGCACCATGCATTTACCCCGATAAAGCTTGGTATGATTGCCACAACCGGGTATGAGAACTTTATCTGTATCGGTGAGCTCTGCTCCAACATGGCGCAGGGTGCTGCTTCTCTTGCCGTATCCGTAAAGAGCAAAAATAAAGATTTTAAACAGGTGGCAGGCTCTTCCGCATTCTCCGCACTTGTGGCAGGTATTACAGAGCCTGCTCTTTACGGTGTGACACTGAGACTGAAAAGGCCAATGCTTGGAGCCTGCATCGGAGCTGTCGCAGGTGGACTCTTCGGTGGATTTTTCCAGATGAAATGCTTTGGTATCGCAACACCGGCAATCGTGACGATTGTTCAGTATGTGGAAGAGGACAGAGCGGCTAGCCTTCTGATAGCAGCCCTTACCATTGTCATAACAATCATTGTGGCATTTATTGCCACTATGCTGATCGGTTTTGAAGACATTGTGGACGAGGACGATGAGGATATTCTGGCAGAAGAAGCCAAGCCTGCAGCCGCTCCCCTTTCGGAGGGAAGAGAAATCCGTATTTCGAGCCCTATCCAGGGAGAGTGCATCCCGCTGGAGCAGGTGAAGGACGCTACATTTTCACAGGGAATCCTGGGAAAAGGCGCCGCTGTCATCCCGGAGAAGGGAGAAGTGGCAGCCCCCTTTGACGGAAAAATAGATATGATGTTTGAGACCGGTCATGCAGTCGGAATGACCAGCAATGATGGTGTGGAATTGCTGATACATGTAGGTATGGACACGGTAAATCTGGAAGGAAAATATTTTTATCCGAAAAAGGCCTCCGGAGATACAGTCAAGAAGGGAGAAGTTATCCTGGAGTTTGACAAGGATGAGATCGTGAAGGCGGGATATGACATCACGACTCCGGTTATCGTATCCAACACGGATGCATTTGCGGATGTCTCTGCCACCGCCTCCGGACCGGTGAAGGAGCTGGATGAGATACTGATAGTACGTTAATCGAAAATAAAAGGAGGAAGAGACATGGAACAGATGAGAGCAGCAGGATTTCCGGAGGGATTTCTCTGGGGAAGTGCTTCTGCCGCCTATCAGATTGAAGGTGGATGGAAGGAAGGCGGAAAAGGGATGACGAACTGGGATGCGTTTGTGCGCATCCCGGGCAAGACTTACAAAGCCACTACAGGGGATGTGGCAGTGGATCACTATCACAGGTACAAAGAAGATATCGCACTGATGGCAGAGATGGGGCTGAATACATACCGCTTCTCTGTCTCATGGGCCAGGATTTTCCCTGAGGGGACCGGGGAGGTTAACGAGGAGGGAATAGCTTTTTACCAGGATATAATTGACGAGTGCCTGAAATACAACATAGAGCCCATGGTGACCATTTACCACTGGGATCTGCCCCAGGCCCTTGTCGATGAGTATCAGGGGTGGGAGAGCCCCCGCATCATCGATGATTATGTACATTATGCAAAAACGCTGTTTTCTAGGTTTGACGGCAAGGTGAAGTATTGGATCACTCTGAACGAGCAGAATATATTTACTTCGCTGGGATGGCTGACAGCCCAGCATCCGCCGGGTAAATTTGATGACCAGAAAATGTTCTACCAGGTCAATCATCATGCGTTTATGGCTCATGCAAAGGCAGTGTTGGCCTACCGGCAGATGGGAGGGAAGGGACAGATAGGGGCAAGCTTTGCCTATACCCCCTCCTATGCCCTGGACTGCAGGCCTATCAACGCTATGGCAAAAGCCAACTACGATGACCTAAAAAACTACTGGTGGATGGATGTCTATGCATACGGGCGCTATCCTGTTGCGGCGATGACATATCTGAAGAAAAAGGGGATTGCGCCGGACATGGCTGATGGAGACGAGGAGATTCTCAGACAGGCGGCATCACAAATCACGTTTATGGGCGTGAACTATTACCAGAGCTGTGTGTGCGAGTACAATCCCATGGACGGGGCCACTCCCTATGGGACTATGAACACGACCGGTATTAAGGGCTCTGCCCAGGAGCTGGGGATGCCGGGGATTTACAAAAATCCGGCCAATCCGTATCTGATGACCACAGACTGGGACTGGAGTATCGATCCTTCGGGACTTCAGTTCTGTTGTAGAGAGATTACGAGCCGCTATGCGCTGCCCATAGTCATCTCTGAGAACGGACTAGGAGCGTTTGACAAGAAGACTGAGGACGGTCAGATACATGACGAGTACAGGATCTGCTACCTGAAGGAGCATATCAAGGCGCTGGGAGAAGCTGTGGAAGAGGGCTGCCAGGTACTGGCCTACTGCACCTGGTCCTTCACCGACCTTCTGAGCTGGCTGAACGGATATCAGAAGCGATATGGCTTCATTTATGTGGACCGGGAAGAAGAGGAGGGCGGCACACTGGAGCGCTTCAAAAAGGACAGCTTCTACTGGTACAAAAAAGTCATTGAGACAAACGGGAAAGATATCTTTGAAGAGGAGTAGAGAACAGAAGCTTTATTCCTGACAGGGCTGCTAGACAGGTGTAAGCCATCGATAAGAGTCTAATTAATCATGTGATAGAGTAACAGGCGGTACTTAGTGCCGCCTGTTACCGTTCATGATCATGCACTTTTTTCTTCAGTTGGACAGGCTGTTTTTTCTGTGTTCCATTTTCCATAAAGCACGCTTTTGATAAGCCTGTTCACGGAAAGTTTCCAGATCTTCACCAAGCAGGTGATCTATATCACTGACAGATTCATGAAACAGGGAGGCATCGAATCTCTGTCCCATCGTGGCGTATAACTTCTGATAAACCTGATCCCTGACAGTATCTCTTTCATCAACTCTTGCATCGAACAGTTCCTCTGATTTTTCGGGAGTGACGTCTGCTTTGATTTTCTGAAACCGTTTTTGATTTTCTGTCAGCTGATCAGATAAGTTGTCATACTGTACATCCAGTTTCTTTAAAAAATCTTTCTGATTTTTAAGAGTGATTTCACTCGTCTTTATCTCGGATTCATTGTGAAAGTAATTATTACAGATAAGCCGTTCTTTCTGCGACAGCAATTCTTCAATATCCTCAGTAAGAGTCGTGATCTTCTGGCTGATCTGATAGTACTGAACCGGTTGCAAAAAGCTGAGTTTCTTTTTCTGTGACTGAAGAGATTCCTTTTCTGACTGCTTTGTCCGGATCGCCTTTGTGATAGCTTTGTATTTCTTCAAAACCGGTGTGATCATAGAAATCCATTCTCTGGCGGAGGATGCCTGCATACGGTGATGGAACAGATAATAGCGGATCATGATCATTGTGCCCCGGAGCTGTTCCAATCGTTTTGCGATGGAATGGATATTTTCGCTGAATGTCTTTGCCAGCTTTTCTGCCTGCTGTTTTAATTCCCGGAAGAGTCGGTTGTCTGATCGGATATGCTTTTTAGAAAGGAGGATACAGAGTATAAGTCAATAGATAGCCAGTAGAAAGTATTTGTCATGCAACGAAAAAATCAAAGGTTTCGCAGGATAAAAGCATCCCCCCTTTTGTGTTGATTTAAATTTTATAGGTCGAAAAATAATGGATTTCTGTCATTTTATTATGTATCTCAAATGACAAGGGGATATAGCAAGGTATATAGAAAAAAGGGAGGTTAAATCAATGCATGATAAGGAAAAGCGTAAATTATTACTTTCAGTAAAGGAGGCATGTGAGATTACAGGTTTATCTGAAAAGACACTTAGGCTCTTCATATATGATAACAATATGCAGGTAAGGATAGGAAGGCGTGTTTTTGTACATCGGAAAAAACTCGAGGAATGGATAGATTCACAAATTAATCGTTGAATTATCAAATCGAAAATGTTAATATACCATTGAATATATCTCCTTTTCATTAGAAAGGAGTTGACTAATTGGGTAAGGACTTAAAAGGTAAGGAATTAGGTAAGGGAATTTATCAGAGGAAAGATGGTACATATGAGGCTAAAGTGTATTTTAGAGGAAATCCGAGACCTAAATCTTATTACTCAAAAAATTTGCGGGAGGTAAAGAGACAAAGAAAAGAAGCTCTTTTCCTGTTTGAAGCAGGAATTTCAATTGATGAATCGGTGCAGGATTTGAATACTTGGTTTGAACATTGGATGCGTCTATATAATCTGCATTTGAAACCAACTACAATACGTAATTATGTGGACAATTACACGAGAGGCAAGACTTATATAGGCCATTTACCTCTAACTAGCATCAAACCGAACAATATACAATATATGATAGAGTCTTTAAAAAAGGAAGGATATTCTGCACCTACTATTAATTCAACCTTAAGGGTTATATCAATGCTTCTAAATAGTGCGGTGGACAACGGCTACCTATTAAGGAGTCCTTGTAAAAATATAGTAGTGTCGGATAACAAGTCTGCTTTAGAACCTGTACAGGATAATGATAATGAAGATTTTAAATGCATTTCCAAAAATAAACTGATTATCTTCTTTAATCAATGTAGGAATACTAGATATTTTGAATTTTTTGTTATTTTGCTATGTACTGGACTCAGGTCTGGAGAATTGTGTGCACTTGAATGGAAAGATATAGATTTTAAGAACAAAACGATAAATGTATATAAAACAATCAGTCGATGTAAACATTATTATGACGACAGCGGTAATAAAATTTCGGCTCCTGTTTTTACCACAAAGACTGGACGGTTCTTCCGACCAGATCTTGCAACGGTTGAATGTTCACGTATTTGCAAAATAATCAATAGTCATTTAAATAAGGAATCCAAAATTTCAGGAGTTAATTTTAAAGTCACACCACATATGTTTCGACACACGTTTATCACATATAGTTTGGAGTCGCATATGGACGTTGCTGCGATCCAGAAAATTGTTGGTCATGCGACTTTACGGATGACTGGCCATTATACCCATATCCAGAATGATTTCATTTAGCAAGAAATTAAAAAATATCCTGAGCCATCACTCTTTTTAGAAAAAAAATTGATTAAATGCAAAACCCTCGTAAATCACCATTTTTATATTACTCAAACCCCTAAAAAAGCCAGTAAAATCAATACTTTGGAGGACTTATAATGGCATTATCACCAATGATGAGAGAATATTTAAAAACCAAAGAGGAGTATAAGGACTGTATTCTCTTTTACCGTCTGGGAGATTTTTACGAGATGTTTTTCGATGACGCCCTTACGGTGACGAAGGAACTGGAAATAACTCTGACAGGAAAAGACTGTGGATTAGAAGAGAGAGCGCCCATGTGCGGCGTTCCTTTTCATGCTGCGGAGACCTATATCAAGCGGCTTATTGAGAAAGGCTATAAGGTGGCCATCTGCGAACAGGTGGAGGATCCTAAGACTGCCAAGGGTCTGGTAAAAAGAGAGGTTATCCGTGTGGTCACTCCCGGTACTACCCTGGACGCCACAGCTTTAGATGAGACGAAAAATAATTATCTAATGTCCATTGTGGCTATGGAGGACCGTTTTGGCTGCGCCATCGCAGATATTACCACAGGAGACTGTTTCCTCACGGAAGTGGATAAACCCCAGAAACTTTTAGACGAGATCAATAAGTTTACCCCGGCAGAGATTATCTGCAACGACGCATTTTTCATGAGCGGGATTGATACAGATGATCTGAAAGACCGGCTGGGAATTTGTATTTTTCCTCTGGATACCTGGTACTTTGACGATGATCTGTGCCGGCGTACTTTAAAAGAACATTTTCATGTGGCGAATCTGGAAGGGCTGGGGATCAAGGATTACGACAGCGGGATCATTGCCTCCGGCGCTTTGTTTTTGTACCTGAAGGAAACACAAAAGACAGCCCTTTCCCATATGGCTACCATCCGCCCTTATATGGCGGAAAAATATATGCTCATCGACAGCTCCAGCCGGAGAAACTTAGAGCTGGTGGAAACCATGCGGGAAAAGCAGAAAAAAGGTTCTCTTTTGTGGGTGCTGGATAAGACGAAAACCGCTATGGGAGCCAGGACCCTTCGCTCCATGGTAGAGCAGCCTCTTATTGATACTGAGGAGATCAACCGGCGTCTGTCCGCACTTGAAGAGCTGAATGAAAAAGCAATGCTCCGGGATGAAATCCGGGAATACTTAAATCCCGTATATGATATGGAACGTTTGATCAGCCGGATCAGTTACAAATCTGCAAATCCAAGGGATCTTGTGGCATTTGCTGCATCTTTGGAAATGCTTCCTTATATAAAGCAGGTTTTGGGAGAGTTTACTTCCCCTATTTTAGTGCAGATCAATGAGGATATGGACGCTTTGGCAGATCTTTGCAGCCTGATCAAGCGCGCCATTGTAGACGAGCCACCCATCGCCCAAAAGGACGGCGGGATCATCCGGGAAGGTTATAATGAGGACGTGGATAAATTCCGCCGCTCCCGTACAGACGGAAAAAAATGGTTATCTGAACTGGAAGCCAGGGAACGGGAACGTACTGGAATCAAATCCTTAAAAATCAAATACAACCGTGTATTCGGCTATTCCCTTGAAGTTACCAATACTTTCCGGGATCAGGTGCCGGATAACTATGTGCGCAAGCAAACCCTTTCCAATGCAGAACGGTACATTACCCAGGAATTAAAAGAACTGGAAGATTTAATCCTTGGAGCGGAAGACAAGCTGTACGCTTTGGAGTACGAGCTTTTTTCACAGGTCCGGGATCTGGTAGGGGCAGAGGTGGTGCGTATCCAGCGCACGGCCAAGGCAGTGGCTTACATTGATGTATTTGCGTCTCTTGCCCTGGTGGCTGAGAGAAACCATTATGTACGTCCGAAGATCAATGAAAACGGCATCATTGACATTAAAAACGGCCGCCACCCTGTAGTAGAAAGAATGATAGAAAACGATATGTTCATTGCCAATGACACCTATCTGGATAACCAGAAAAAACGGGTTTCTATCATAACCGGTCCGAACATGGCAGGAAAATCCACCTATATGCGTCAAAGCGCCCTGATCGTGCTGATGGCGCAGATCGGCAGTTTTGTTCCTGCGGAAAAAGCCAATATCGGCATTGTGGACCGTATCTTTACCCGTGTAGGAGCTTCGGATGACCTGGCAAGCGGCCAGAGTACCTTTATGGTGGAAATGACAGAGGTGGCAAACATTTTAAGAAACGCTACTTCCAGAAGCCTCCTGATCCTGGATGAGATCGGCAGGGGAACCAGCACTTTTGACGGCTTGTCCATCGCCTGGGCGGTAATCGAGCACATCAGCAATACAAAGCTCTGCGGGGCGAAAACTTTGTTTGCCACCCATTACCATGAGCTGACGGAGCTGGAAGGAAAGATTGCTGGTGTAAATAACTACTGCATCGCTGTAAAAGAAAAGGGGGACGATATTGTCTTCCTTAGAAAAATCGTAAAAGGCGGCGCTGATAAAAGCTACGGCATACAGGTAGCCAAGCTTGCAGGAGTGCCGGATTCTGTAATTGCCAGAGCCAAGGAACTTGTAGAGGAATTAAGCGACGCAGATATCACGGCAGCGGTAAAAGATTTAACTTCCCAGAAGAAAAAACAGAAAATCGTATATGATCAGGTGGACATGGCGCAGATGTCGCTTTTTGATACTGTTCAGGATAACGACATCGTAGAAGAGATCCGTGGGCTGGATATGTCGAACATCACCCCCATGGAGGCCATGAATATCCTGTATAATTTGCAGAACAAGATTAAGAACCGATGGTGATAGGATTGAAAAAAATTGCAGTTTTAGACCAGAATACAATCGATAAGATCGCAGCAGGAGAGGTGGTAGAGCGTCCTTCTTCCGTGGTAAAGGAGCTGGTGGAAAATGCCATTGACGCCGGCGCAACGGCGGTTACAGTGGAGATCACAGACGGAGGGAAGAAGCTGATCCGTATTACCGATAACGGAAGCGGGATAGAGGCAGAGGAAGTTCCTCTGGCTTTTATGCGCCATGCCACCAGTAAGATCGAAAAGGTGGACGATCTGGAGCATATTGTTTCCCTGGGGTTTCGAGGGGAGGCTCTTTCCAGTATTGCCGCCGTTTCCCAGGTGGAACTGATCACGAAAACGCCTTCCGCCATAACCGGGGTGCGCTATGTGATCGAAGGGGGCAGGGAACACTCTATGGAGGAACTTGGAGCTCCTGAAGGTACCACCTTCCTGGTGCGGAACCTTTTTTATAATGTACCGGCCAGGAGCAAATTTTTAAAGACAGACGCTACGGAAGGGAATTATATCAGCGCCCTTATGGAGCAGCTTGCCCTTTCCCATCCGGAAATTTCTTTTAAATATATTCAAAATAAGCAGGTAAAGCTGCACACTTCTGGAAATTATAATGTGAAAGATGTGATTTATAATATATACGGCAGAGAAATCGCCAAATCCCTTCTGGATGTATCCTATGAAAATGATTTTATGAAGATAACAGGATTTGTGGGAAAACCGGAAATTTCCAGAGGAAACCGTACTTTTGAAAATTATTCTGTAAATGGCAGATATGTAAAAAATAAGATCATCACCAAGGCCATTGAGGACGGATATAAAGGATTTCTTATGCAGCATAAGTTTCCCTTTGTTTCTTTGCAGATGGAAATGAACGGGAATGATCTGGATGTGAACGTACACCCTGCAAAGATGGAGGTGCGTTTTGCCAGAGGGGCGGAAGTCTATGAGGCTATTTATGAAACGGTGCGCCGGGCCCTTACCCGCCGGGAAATGATCCCAAAAGTCACCGTAGGAAGAGAAGAGAAGCCGGAAAAGAA
>CALIZJ010000014.1 GCA_938028845.1 uncultured Blautia sp. | reverse complement strand
AAACGGACCGCGTATTTCCACCCTGCCTATTAAGGTCTATACCCAGTTAAAGACAGGGGTGACGCCGGAGATCAATGCCCTGTGTACCATTATGCTGGGAGTGACGGTTCTGGTGATGGTTTTATACAGCCTGCTGAAGAAGCGGACAGGGAAGAGGAACTTACCCTTTTCAAGGGAAGAGAAGTAGGATATACTTTAAGAGAAGCATAAGAAAGGAAATTGTGCCATTTGTCAGTAAGAGTAAGAAAAAGAAGAGGAGAAAAAATCATGAAAAAATTTGTGGTTGGCTTATTGTGTGCCGGCCTTACAGCCTCCATGCTTGCAGGCTGCGGCTCTGACAGTAAGAATGAGTTAGTGTTGTTTACCTGGGAAGGTATGTTCCCCCAGGAGGTTCTGGATGGTTTTGAGGAAGAGACAGGAATCGAAATCATTTATTCAAATTTTGATACAGACGAGACTATGCTGGAGAAGCTTTCCCAGGCGGAAGGCGGAGACTATGATGTGGTCATTGCAGACGACTATATCTTGGAGACTGTGATCCAGGAAGGTCTGGCAACGGAACTGGATAAGGACAAACTTTCCGGATTTGATAACATCAATCCCCTTTTCCAGGGACAGTTTTATGATCCGGAGGATGCGTATACGGTTCCTTATGGCTCCGGAATTCCGTTGATCGTATACGATCCGGAACAGGTGGATATGGAGATTACAAGCTATGCAGATCTGTGGGATCCTTCTTTGGAGGACAGCATTGCCCTGATAGGAAACTACCGGGTTATTAACGGCATCACACAGCTTTCCATGGGAAAAAGCATGAATGAAGAGGATGTGGATGTGATCGCCCAGACAGGGGAAAGACTTTTGGAACTTGCGCCGAATGTAAGGATGATACAGGACGATAATACACAGAATGCCCTTCTCAATGGGGAGGCAAGCGTAGGATTTTTGTATACATCCCAGGTGATGGCTGCCTTGGCAGAGAATCCAAATCTTAAGGTGGTATATCCGGAAGAAGGTCTCGGCTTTGGTATTATGGGTATGTTTATCCCCAGCGAGGCACCGAATTCAGAAGCTGCCTATCAGTTTATAGACTATATCTTAAGACCCGAGGTCGCAGCTTCCTGCTTTAATTATATTGGATACTACTGTACAAACAAGGCCGCTGACGATCTGGTAGATCCCAATCTGGTAGTGCCGGATACAGTCAGCAGCGGAGAGATCGTGCAGAATGTAAGCCAGGAAGCAGAAGAGCAGTATAATAAAAACTGGACGGAGTTCAGAGCCGCCTGCGACTAAAGGACAAGGGGGATAAAGATGGAAATTTATAAAGGAACCGCAACCTTTTCAGGAATTGCCATCGGAAAAATACTATATTATCATAAAAATGAATACCAGATACGGCAGTATCTGGTCAGTGACGTAAAAAAAGAACTGAATGCGTTTAACAGCGCAAGGGTACAGGTGATCATAAGGCTTAGGGAGCTTTATGAAAAAAACTGCGCCGGAAGGCAGACGGTAGCGGAGATCTTCCAGAAGCAGGCAAAACTTTTAGAGTCAGACAGCTTCCGCAGGGCGATCGAAAGCATCATTACCTCTGAGAAAGTAAACGCAGCTTACGCGGTAATGACCAATAGAGACGAGCTTTCCGCCACTTTCAGAAATCTTCAGGAGCCTGCCATATGTGAACGGATCGCCCATATTCAGGAGATATCAAACAGGCTGATCGCAGCTCTGGGCGGAATCTCGCCGAAAATCGACCTGGGGGACCAGCCGGTGATTTTGGCAGCCGAAAATTTATCTCCCACAGAGATCATGGAGATGGATAAGGAAAAAATCCTTGCCGTGGTGACGCACCAGGGCTCTGTGGTTTCCCATACCTCTATTTTGGCAAAATCCATGGCAATCCCTTCTCTGGTAGGCATTGAGACGCAGCCGGACTGGGAGGGAGAAGAGGCAATCGTAGACGGTTATACGGGAACTTTATATCTCCATCCCAACGAGGAATTCCTAAAGGAATATGAAATCAGGCGGCAGGCGGATCTAAAAGAGCGGGAGGCCCTGTTAAAACTGAAATCCATGGAGGATGTGACCCAGGACGGAAAAAAGATCGGGCTTTACGCAAATATCAGCAATTTGGACGATATAAATAACGTATTATATTACGGCGCGGCAGGAATCGGTCTTTTCCGCAGTGAATTCCAGTACCTTGGAAGAGAAAATTATCCCCGTGAAAATGAACTGTTCTGTGCCTATAAGAAGGTCACTGAGATCATGGGGGACCGGCTCGTAGTGATCCGGACCGTGGATCTTGGAGCGGACAAGCAGGCGGATTATCTGGATATTCCCGATGAGGTAAATCCGATCATGGGAAACAGGGGAATCCGCCTCTGCCTGGACCGGAAAAAAATGTTTAAAGCCCAGATCCGAGCGATTTACCGGGCAAGCGCATATGGAAACATTGCTATGATGTATCCAATGATCACTTCAGAAGAAGAACTGGACGAGATCGAGGAGATCATAGGGGAAATTAAAAAAGGGCTTACAGAGAAAAATATTCCTTATAAAGATATCTTTACGGGAATTATGGTGGAGACCCCGGCCGCGGTAATGATCAGCCGGGAGCTGGCTAAAAGAGTGGACTTTTTAAGCCTGGGTACCAATGACCTGACCCAGTATACCCTTGCTATGGACCGCCAGAATCCGCTTCTGAGAGGAAAATACAATGACCATCATCCGGCTATTATCCGTATGATCAAGATGGTGATCGAATCCGCTCATGAGGAGAACTGTAAAGTATGTATCTGCGGAGAGCTTGCGGCGGATACAGAGCTGACGGAAACTTTCCTGCGCATGGGAGTGGACGCCCTGTCCGTAGTGCCTGTGTGCATCCTTCCGGTCCGGAAAGCGATCCGGGAATCACACTTAAGTACGGTTTCTAATGATTAAAGGAAAAAATATGGAACAAAAAAGTAAAGTAATTCTTCTTCCCTGTAGTTCATACAGGGAAGAACTTGTATATGAACAATTAAAAAAAGGACTGGAACTGTTAGGCGGGATTGAGACGTTTGTAAAAAAGGAAGATAAGATCCTATTAAAACCCAACCTGTTAAAAAGAGCAGAAGTGGAAAAGGCAGTTATTACCCATCCGGCAGTGGTGGCTGCATTTGGGCGGATTCTGAGAGAAAAAGGATATGAACATATCATCCTTGCAGATTCCTGCGGCACCAGTACCACGAAAAAGGTGATCAAAGGCACCGGGATGGATACCGCTCTTGAGAAGCTTAAGATTCCGGCGGTGGACTTTTCAGAAGGGAAACATGTCCCATACAGTGAGGGAATACAGGCGAAAGACTTTATTCTTGCAAAAGAGCTTTTAGAATGTGACAGCATCCTTTCTCTGTGTAAAATGAAGACCCATGCCCTGGAACGGGTAACAGGGGCAGTGAAAAACAGCTATGGATTCATTTACGGTTTTCATAAGGCAAAGGGGCATACCCAGTATCCCAGCGCGGACAGCTTTGCCCGTATGCTGGTGGATCTGAACCGTTTTGTAAAACCGAAACTTTACCTTATGGATGGGATTGTTGCCATGGAAGGGAACGGACCCGGCTCAGGAGATCCCATCTCCATGAATGTAATGCTTCTGTCAGCGGATCCTGTAGCACTGGACAGCGTATTCTGCCGTTTGATCCATTTAGATCCCAAGCTTGTGCCTACCAACAACCATGGAGAAAAAATGGGACTTGGCTTTTGGAGGGAGGAAAAAATCGAGCTTATTACTCCACAGGGACCGCTCTCTATGAAAGAAGCCGTGGAAAGATTTGGGAATCCGGACTTTAAGGTGGACCGGAAAGTTACACGCAGCGGAATGTGGGAGAAGATGGCACGGGCGCTTAATATTTTTCAGAAAAAGCCATATATTGATAAAGAGAAATGTATCCGCTGCGGCATCTGCGTAAAAAGCTGCCCGGTCCCTGAAAAAGCAGTAAACTTTACAAAAGGGAAAGGGCAGCCGCCGGTTTATGATTATAAAAAATGTATCCGTTGTTTTTGCTGTCAGGAAATGTGTCCTGAAAAGGCGATCCGGGTAAAATAGAACCGGTTATTTTAGGGCAAGGATGCGGGCGGTTTCCTGGATGAAATCCGGTGTTGTGCCGCAGCAGCCGCCTACAAGGGTGGCTCCGTTTTCCACCAGGACTTTTATATGACGGGCAAAGCTTGGCGCATCCATATTGTATACTGCGTTTCCATTTTCGTCTATAACAGGCATTCCCGCATTGGGTTTGGCGATAACGGGGATGGAAACGTTTTCTTTTATGTTGCGGATGACGGAGACGAGCTGATCGGGACCTACTGAGCAGTTAACTCCCACGGCGGAGGCGCCTGCGCTTTCAAGGGCAGCCGCAGCTTCCAAAGCGTTCCCGCCGCCGAAAATGCTCCCATCGGCTTCCACAGTCATGGTACAGAGTACAGGAAGGGAGCAGATGCTTCCGGCAGCATCCACTGCGGCAAGAGTTTCTTCAATGCTGATCATAGTCTCTGCAATGATGCAGTCCACGCCGGCGTCTTTTAATACGCCGATCTGTTCCTGGTACATCTGAAAAGCTTCCATATAGGTATAAGTATCGTCCGCTCCGGGGATTTTCCCGCTTGTGGTGACATCTCCGGCTACCAGGGCTTTCCCGTCAGCGGCTTCACGGGCATAGGAGACAAGGGTGCGGTTGATTTTTTCAAGATTGTCCTCCTGGCCGTGCATACGCAGATTAAGACGGTTTCCTCCGAAAGTAGGAGCATAGATGATCTGGCTGCCTGCTGCCACATAGGCTTTCTGCAGGTTTAAGATAACGTCTTTATGTTCGATGATCCAGGCTTCTGTGCATACGCCGCGGGGCATTCCGCTTGCCATAAGATTCGAGCCGGTGGCTCCGTCAAGGAGAACGGGGCGGCTGGTCAGTTTTTGAAACTCTTCTTTTGTCATGTCAAATCCTCCTGGTCTGTAAAATATAAATAAACAAGTGCTTTCATTATACCACATGCCATTTTTCCTGTAAAATAAGAGTTTGCCTTGTTTTTTCAGGTGGGGTGTGGTATGTTAAAGAAGAACAAAAATCTTTATCTGGCAGTTCTGCCGAAAAAAATCCCTAAATAAAATATACTGAGAAAGAAGAATCTGTTGCCCAAAGTACAAAAGACGGAAAAAAATAAGAACAGGAGGGTTATATGAATTTATTTGATTTTACGTACTGCGGGAATTATAACCGGCAGATACAGAATCTCTCCAGGATGGTCCCGGAGAAATGGAGTTTTGACAATGGAGAGGATAACGGTATCTTAAAAGGATATCTGGAACACACCTTTCAAAGAGTCTATGAAGAAGAAAAAATATTAATTCAAAAGGAATATGCAATCTTTAATACCGGTCTTTTTAACTACTATTACCAGCCTGTGTATGCCTGCTTTGTTCCCAACCTGGTCCCTGATCGCCAGGATTGGTTCCTGGATGGGTTTTACACAGAATATTATCTATTAAAAGCAGGGATCAGCAGGCTTCCTAAAAGAGCCGAGTACGTTTCAGACCCCGCTGAATTAGTCTTTGATACCCATTTAGAGATCGTTCCCCAGTATGAGCATATTTTTGGGGAGGAAGAGAACTCCCAGAGACTTCCGGAGAAGGTAAGGAACAGCCGGATGAAGCTGCAGCTTTTCGACGGAGCGCTGCGTCAGACCAGAAGGATGCTGGAGGCAGATTATAAGACGGCTATTCCCCAGTATTATAATCATTCTATTCAGCTTTTGCTTCCCATTTGCCTGCAGACGCCAGCCAAGCCGGATCTGGCGCTGGCATGTGTAAAAACTGCGGATGGTTCCTGCTATCTGGGAAGAACCTGTTTGACATTAAAAATGGCATACCATAACGCGCGGCTGCTGGCAAGGCTGGAGGGAAGCTGGCTGTGTCCGTAGAAGGAAACGGCGTTAGTTGACATGTGACGTTTCCCTTTGCTATACTACCGGCGAGGAGGAACGAAGATGAGAAATCAGGCATTGGATGAGGCAAAGGCCATTGCAGCCTATTCGGTGGTGCTGCTTCACATTCGTTTTCCCGGTGAAGCAGGAGCAGTGGTGAATGCCATAGCTAGGTTCGCAGTCCCTTTTTTCTTTTTGATCTCCGGATATTTCTGCTATAGGAGTGCAGATGGAGACATTCTGAAAAGGATGCCGGGAAAGATCAAACATATTTTATATCTGTCTCTCCTGGCAGTTCCTTTTTACATTGTCTGGGAATGTATCCAGCGGGGTATCGAAGGGGAAGCGCCTTTTAAATGGATGGGAGACTTGCTTAAATATGAGAATATAAAAAATTTTATCCTATATAACAGAACATCACCTATCAGACCGCATCTGTGGTTTTTATTTGCACTTTTATACTGTTATCTGCTGTTTTGTGTGGTAGAGAAGTTTCGGCTTCATAAAATGGCATATCTGCTGATTCCCATTCTTCTGGCTGGAAATTTCTGGATGGGCGCAAACAGCGGAGAGGCAGGAGATACCTATCGTATCATGGAATTTCGGAATTATCTTTTTACCGGTTTTCCCTTTTTTATGCTGGGACATCTTTTGCACAGATGCCAGGGAAAACTCCAGGAAAGGATTCCTTATCAGGCATGGGGAATCCTGGCAGCGGCAGGAGGGGCCTTAAGTGCAGTTGAATATTTTCTGGTTGGGCAAAGAGAACTGTTTGTTGGTTCTGTGCTGCTTTCGATGGGATTTTTTCTTTTTGCTGTCTGCAGTAAAAGAAGGAGCGTTTCGGGAGGCTTATGCAGGATCGGAGAAAAGTATACGTTTACTATTTATGTCCTTCATCTGGCAGTGGGAGATTTCTGGGAGGATATAGCGGTTTTTATGCATGCAGAGGACCTGGGCTTTTATCAATGGACATGTCCGGCCGTTGTCTGTATCCTGACCACTTTTTTGGCGGTTGGCTTAAACAGGGTCTTTAAAAGCCTAAGGAAATTTTCTGAAAAGTAGCTGTTCATTTTCTGGAAAATATGGTATGATACTTAATGTTGACAAATTTACTGCGAATAAAACCCGCAGACAAAGAACAATAGATGGAGGGCATGATATGTTAGAACTAAAAAATATCTGTTTTCAGGTGCCTGACGAGAAGTCTAGAAATGCAAAGGAAAAGGGCATTCTAAAAGATGTAAGCTTTACTCTTGAGGATAATAAGTTCGTGGTCATCACTGGACCAAACGGGGGAGGAAAATCTACTCTGGCAAAGGTGATAGCGGGAATTGAAAAGCCGACCTCGGGCCAGATACTCTGGGACGGAGAAGACATCACGGATTTAAGCATCACGGAGCGGGCGAAGCTGGGGATAAGCTACGCATTCCAGCAGCCGGTGCGCTTTAAGGGAATTACAGTATTTGACCTTATCCGCCTGGCATCCGGAAAAGAAATATCGATTAAACACGCCTGTGAATATCTGTCAAAGGTAGGCTTATGTGCAAAGGATTATATTAAGCGTGAAGTAAATGCAAGCCTTTCCGGAGGGGAGATCAAGCGTATTGAAATCGCCACGGTTATGGCGAGAAAATCAAGGGTGTCTGTCTTCGACGAGCCGGAAGCGGGAATCGATTTATGGAGTTTTCAGAATTTAATCCAGGTTTTTGACGATATGCACAACCAGGTTCACGGTTCCATACTGATCATTTCCCATCAGGAAAGGATCTTAAATATTGCGGATGAAATCCTTTTGATCGCAGACGGCCAGGTGACCATGCAGGGAAGCAAAGAAGAGATCCTTCCCCATCTTCTGGGGACGGATAATGCGTCAGGATTCGGATGCAATAAACTGGAAAGCGGCAGATAAGGAGGGATAAGGACATGGACGCAATACAAAGAGAGCTGCTTATGGAAGTGACCGGTCTGCACGAAATCCCGGAAGGAGCCTATAATATCCGGGCAAACGGAGAAAGTGTAGAGCGTAACAGCACCAGTAATATAGAAATTATCACAAAGGAAGATAAATCAGGGATTGAAATCCATATCAAGCCGGGCACGAAGAGGGAGAGCGTACACATCCCTGTTGTTTTAAGCAAATCCGGTTTAAAAGAAGTTGTCTATAATGATTTCTATATCGGAGATAACGCAGATGTCACCATCGTAGCTGGCTGCGGTATCCATAACGGAGGAGATGCGGCAAGCCGCCATGACGGGATCCATCGTTTTTATGTGGGAAAGAATGCCCATATCAAGTATGTGGAAAAGCATTACGGAAGCGGTGAGGGCAAAGGGGAGCGCATCATGAACCCTGTAACAGAGATCCACCTGGATGAAGATAGCTTCATGGAGATGGATACCGCCCAGATCAAGGGTGTAGATTCCACAAAGAGAGAAAACAGGGCATATTTAAAGGATGGAGCGAAGCTGGTCGTTATGGAAAGGCTGATGACTCACGGAAGCCAGAGAGCGGAAAGTTATTTTGATGTCCAGATGGACGGAGAGGACAGCTCAGCCAATATCGTCTCCAGATCGGTGGCAAGAGAAGATTCTTACCAGCTCTTCGACTCCCATATCCATGGGAACAACCGCTGCAGCGGCCATACAGAATGTGATGCCATCATCATGGATAACGCAAAGATCAGCGCCACACCGGAGCTGTCTGCTAATCATGTGGATGCAGCTTTGATCCATGAAGCGGCGATCGGTAAGATTGCAGGAGAGCAGTTGATCAAACTGATGACATTAGGACTTACAGAGGAAGAAGCAGAAGAAGAGATCGTAAGTGGATTCTTAAAATAGGTGGATACATGGGGAAAGAAAAAAAGGAAATAAATCTGGAAGAACTGAAGGAGAAGCATGAGTCGGACCTTACGAAACAGGAAAAGCGTCTGCTGGAAAAAGAAAAATTAAAAAACATGGGAATCGCCGGAAAACTGGAATATATTTGGATGTATTATAAGGCGGCGATTTTTGGCGCGATCGGTTGTATCATTCTGATATTTATCGGGGTGGACATTTACCAAAACGCACAGAAAGAGACGGTTTTATCCATTAGTGTGTTTGATTCTGGGACAAGTAATGTGGATACGTTTTCAGAGGGAATCCGGGAGGCATTGGAACTGACAGATGAAAACCAGGTGATAGAAGTGACCTCCAGCTATGTGACAGATGCAGATTCAGGAGGGCTGGATTATTATTCCCAGATGGCTTTTGTAACGCAGGTGCAGGCGAAGACCCTTGACGTAGTTGTACTTTCTAAGGAAGCTTGTGAGATTTACGAAGGGGAAGGCTATTTTGCAGATCTTAAAGAGCTTTTAGGAGAGGAAGTGTATAATTCCTTTGGGGATTCTATTGATACCTATCATCTGCAGCTGCCCCAGGAGGCTATAGGGGAAGGATTAGATCTTCCCTATGAACCTTATATAGGAGTTCTGGTAAATACAACAAATACGGAAAGCGTTGCAAAGTGGATTGCCACGCTTGCAGATTAGGCGGTAATATTTTGGAAAAAATATATACATTAGAGGAAAAAACGCAGGAGCTGAAAACACTTTTGCAGGAATATTTAAAGGAGGATGTCTGTGTGGCGTTCTCCGGAGGCGTGGATTCCAGCCTTCTTCTTGTGCTGGCATGGGAGGCGGCTAGGGAAAGGGGAAAAGAGGTATATGCGCTGACTATGGATACGGTTCTCCACCCCGGAGCCGATCTGAAGGCAGCCCAGTCGGTGCTTGCAAAGACCGGCGCAAAACATGAGATTTTAAAGCTGAATGAGCTGGCAGTACCGGAAATCCGGATGAATCCCAGAAACCGCTGCTATCTCTGTAAAAAAGAGCTGTATACCCGGATGCTGGATTTTGCCTCTGCTCATGGAATCCATACGCTTCTTGAAGGAAGCAACGAAGACGATCTGCACGTGTACCGTCCAGGTTTAAAAGCGGTAAAGGAACTGGGGGTAAAAAGTCCTCTGGCAATGGTGCACATGACCAAAAAAGAGGTGCGTATTCTTTCCAGGGAATATGGAATACCTGTGGCAGACCGCCCGTCTAGTCCCTGCCTGGCCACCCGTCTGCCTTACGGAGCGGAGATCGATCTTGCTCTTTTGGAACGTATCGACAAGGCGGAGGAAGATATAAGAAAACTTGGATTTTACAATGTGCGCGTGCGTGTACATGACCTTATAGCCAGAGTGGAACTGGATCAGGAAGATTTTTTACGGTTTCTGAAGTACCGGCAGGAAATTGTAAAAAAGTTAAAAGAGCTTGGATTTTCTTATATTACCCTGGATCTGGAGGGATTCCGCAGCGGAAGCATGGATATAGGTCTGATGGAGGAGAAAGAATATGAGAACAGAACGGATTGAAAAAATGTGCGGCGGCTTCGGCCATGTGACGATTAAACATCTTCTTGAGAAAGAGCAGTTAAATGAAAAATGCGGTTTATACGCAGAGGTTACCATTGAACCGGGATGTTCTCTGGGCTTTCACGAACACCATAAGGAAAGTGAGACCTATTATATTCTTTCCGGAGAAGGAGTATACAGCGATAACGGTCAGCTTCGCAGAGTAAAAGCCGGGGATGTAACGTTTACGCCTGACGGCAGCGGACATGCACTGGCCAATGTGGGGGAGGAACCCCTGGTGTTTATGGCACTTATCATATTTGGATAAAAGAAAGGGCTATCGGGAATGGATAGCCCCTTTTTGTATAGAAATCATTTGCTTCCTGGCTTTTATATATGCTTTAAATATTTCTTTTCAATAAGGCTTAAGATGCCGTACAGCACCATGGCGATGATACAAAGAATAACGATGGACATAAGCACCCAGGTGAGTTTAAAGATGCGGCTGTACATTCAGAAACCATGTGCGGAGTGTCAAAAAACATTTTCTTTCATATCCTAAAGGAAAAGACAAGGGAGGATATGGCAGATGGAGCGCACAATTTCAGAGGAAGTAACGCGCATAAATCAGGAACAGCGTGTTCTGATAAAAATCACAGAATTGCTTGCAGAAGAAAATCTGCTCTCTCCATGGGAAAAAGCCAGGATGCTCCAGGAAATCCGAAAGGATGAAGGACAGTGAGTGAACGTGCTGTCATTTATGCCAGATGCAGTACGGAAGAAGAGAGCCAGAAGGATGCCCTTGTAAAGCAGGCACAAGAGG
>CALIZJ010000013.1 GCA_938028845.1 uncultured Blautia sp. | reverse complement strand
CTACACGACGCTCTTCCGATCTGCTACGAAGACGGCACCATGGAGAAAATTGCAGAAGAGTATGGTGTACAGGCTGCTTTAGTAGAACAGACCAAATAGCAGTAACAGACAGGAAAAGGAGACTGCTGCAGAACAGGCAGATGTTTTTGCAGCAGTCTTATTCTGCGTCTGGCGGTAATCTTCAGATAAAAAGGCGGGAAATATAGATATGTCGACAATAATGGAACAGATGCCCATTGTAATCGGGGCGTTAAATGTGGGATTTTTGCAGACTCTGAAGCTGTTTTTCGTAACCTTGATCGGTGCGCTGCCTTTAGGGCTGGTGATCGCCTTTGGGTCTATGACCCGTTTTCTTCCGGTGCGCTGGCTGAGCAGGACGCTTGTATGGATCATACGTGGTACTCCACTTATGATCCAGTTATTGATCATTTATTACTTCCCGGGACTGGTTCTGGGAAATTCTATCTGGGGCGGAGGAGAATCCGGCCGTTTTCTGGCAGCCTCAGTTTCTTTTATCCTGAATTACGCATGTTATTTTTCAGAGATATATAGAGGCGGTATCCAAAGTGTGCCGAAAGGCCAGCAGGAGGCCGGACTGGTACTGGGAATGACAAAGCCGCAGATCTTCTTTAAGGTTACTCTGCTGCAAATGATCAAGCGGATCGTGCCTCCTATTTCCAATGAGATCATTACTCTGGTCAAGGATACTTCTCTGGCGCGTATTATTGCCCTGCAGGAGATCATTTGGGCAGGACAGGCGTTCCTGAAAGGTTCCCAGGGCATTTCAGGTGCGATCTGGCCATTGTTTTTCACGGCCTTTTATTACCTTGTCTTCAGCGGAATCCTGACCATTTTGTTTGGATGGCTGGAGCGGAAGCTGGACTATTTTAAATAAGGAGGGAGTCTTTCATGGCAATTTTGGAAGTAGAGCATATTGAAAAGCATTTTGGGGAAATTAAGGTGCTGAATGATATCAGCTTTTCCATGGAGCAGGGACAGGCCCTTGCCATCATCGGTTCCTCCGGATCCGGTAAGACCACACTTTTGCGGTGCCTGAATTTCCTGGAGACTCCTGATAAAGGAAAAATTATCGTACAGGGGGAAACTTTATTTGACGCAGCTTCCCAGATAGCGGAAAACGAAAAAGATATCCGCAGGAAGCGGCTGCACTTTGGCATGGTCTTCCAGTCTTTTAATCTTTTTCCCCAGTATACCGCATTGCAGAACGTGATGCTGGCGGGACAGCTTCTGGCAAAGGAGCGCCCGGATTTTAAAGAAAAGAAAAAAATCATTTACGATGAAATAGAAGAACGCGCCCGGGGACTTTTAAACGATATGGGACTTTTAGACCGGGCAGGCCACTATCCTCACCAGCTCTCCGGCGGACAGCAGCAGAGGGTGGCCATCGCAAGGGCACTGGCATTAAAGCCGGATATTCTTTGTTTTGATGAGCCTACTTCCGCACTGGACCCAGAGCTTACGGGGGAGGTTTTAAGAGTGATCCGGGGACTGGCAGATCAGGATATCACCATGGTGATCGTTACCCATGAGATGGCCTTTGCCAGGGATGTGGCGGATCAGGTGATCTTTATGGATGACGGAGTGATCCTGGAACAGGGAGATGCACATCAGGTGATCGAGAATCCCCGGCATGAGCGGACAAAGCAGTTTTTGTCCAGATATTCAGAAAAATAAGGGACGGAAAAAAGCAAGAGCAGGATTCGATTCTTAGCTCTTGCTTTTCTGATTCCCTTGTTATATACTTCAAATGTATGTATTGGCAACAATAAAATAAGAAAGGTGATTGTACGATGGAGAAAAAAGAACAGCTTTATGAAGGAAAAGCAAAAAAAGTTTTTGCTACAGAGGACCCAGATGTTGTGATCGTAAGCTACAAAGACGATGCAACTGCATTTAACGGTGAAAAGAAAGGCACCATTGTGGGAAAAGGCGTTATTAATAACCGCATGACCAACCTTGTTTTCCAGAAATTTGAGGCTGCTGGCATCCCTACACATTTCATCGAAGAGTTAAACGATAGAGAGACTGCTGTGAAAAAAGTGGATATTGTACTTTTGGAAGTGATCATCCGTAATGTAGCGGCAGGCAGCTTTTCCAAACGTATGGGCGTAGAAGAGGGAAGAGAGCTTCTCTGTCCGATTTTGGAGTTCAGTTATAAAAATGACGAACTGGGGGATCCATTTATTAACGATGACTATGCTCTGGCTCTTGGCCTTGCCACAAAGGAAGAGATCGGCCAGATCAGAGAATATACTTTAAAGATCAACGAGATCATGAAAGAATATTTCCTGAACGCAGGAATGAAGCTTATTGATTTTAAGATCGAGTTTGGACGTTTCCACGGAAAAATCCTTCTTGCTGACGAAGTTTCTCCGGACACCTGCCGTCTGTGGGACGTAAATACCAATGAAAAGCTTGACAAGGACCGTTTCAGACGTGATCTGGGCAATGTGGAGGAAGCTTATAACGAAGTATTCCACCGCCTGGGATTAGATTGATAGGAGCAGATTTAGATATGAGTACAGACAGATATGTAAGTCCGTTATCAGAACGTTACGCCAGCCGGGAGATGCAGTATATTTTCTCACCGGATATGAAATTCCGTACCTGGAGAAGGCTGTGGATCGCTTTGGCTGAGACGGAAAAAGAGCTGGGCCTTCCCATTACACAGGAGCAGATTGACGAGCTTAAAGCCCATGCAGATGATATCAATTACGAGGTGGCGAAAGAGCGTGAGCGCCAGGTGCGCCATGACGTTATGTCCCATGTGTATGCCTACGGGGTACAGTGCCCTAAGGCCAAGGGAATCATCCATTTAGGCGCCACATCCTGTTATGTAGGAGATAATACAGATATCATTGTGATGACAGAGGCGTTAAAGCTTGTTCAGAAAAAACTGGTCAATGTTATCGCAGAACTTGCTAAGTTTGCAGACGCATATAAAGGGCAGCCTACCCTTGCCTTCACTCATTTCCAGCCTGCACAGCCTACTACAGTGGGAAAACGTGCTACCCTTTGGACACAGGAGTTTCTTATGGATCTTGAGGATCTGGAGTATGTCCTCAGTACTATGAAGCTTTTAGGATCCAAGGGAACTACGGGTACCCAGGCAAGCTTTTTGGAGCTGTTCGACGGGGATCAGGAAACCATTGATAAGATCGATCCTATGATCGCTGAGAAGATGGGCTTTAAGGAATGTTATCCGGTATCCGGGCAGACCTATTCCCGTAAGGTGGACACACGTGTGCTGAACGTGCTGGCAGGAATTGCCGCAAGCGCCCACAAGATGTCCAATGACATCCGTCTTTTACAGCATTTAAAAGAGGTAGAAGAGCCCTTTGAAAAATCTCAGATCGGTTCTTCTGCTATGGCATATAAGAGAAATCCTATGAGAAGCGAGAGGATTGCCTCTCTTTCCAGATTTGTGATGGTGGATGCCTTAAATCCTGCCATTACTTCCGCTACCCAGTGGTTTGAGAGAACTCTGGATGATTCTGCAAATAAACGTCTGAGTATTCCGGAAGGCTTTTTGGCTGTTGACGGTATTTTGGACCTTTGCCTGAATGTGGTGGATGGACTTGTGGTATATCCGAAAGTCATTGAGAAACGGCTTATGTCTGAGCTTCCATTTATGGCTACGGAGAATATTATGATGGATGCTGTAAAAGCAGGGGGAGACCGCCAGGAGCTCCATGAGCGTATCCGTGAGCTTTCTATGGAAGCTGGGCGGAATGTAAAGGTAGAAGGAAAAGAGAATAACCTTCTGGAGCTGATCGCAGCGGACCCCGCATTTAATCTTTCTCTGGACGAGCTGAAAAAGACCATGGATCCGTCCAGATATACAGGCCGGGCAAAGGAACAGACGGAGGCATTTATCGAAAAGGCAGTACAGCCCGTTTTAGATAAACATAAAGATCTTTTAGGCGTGAAGGCGGAAATCAATGTCTGAGACATTATTTTTTCAGAAAAGCCTGTGCAGATAAGAGAAAACACGAGGAGGAAGAATGTGTTATGATCAAAGCAATAGTTGGAGCAAATTGGGGTGACGAGGGAAAAGGCAAGATCACCGATATGCTTGCCCAGGAAGCAGATATTATCGTAAGATTCCAGGGAGGAGCAAATGCGGGTCATACCATTGTCAACGACTATGGTAAATTTGCGCTTCACACTCTCCCGTCAGGTGTATTCTATGATCACACCACAAGCGTGATCGGAAATGGCGTGGCGCTGAATATCCCTGTATTTTTTAAAGAGTACCAGGATATTATAGACAGAGGTGTCCCGGCGCCGAAGATCCTGATTTCTGACAGGGCACAGATGGTAATGCCCTATCATATCCTTTTTGACGAATATGAGGAGGAGAGACTGGCTGGAAAGTCTTTTGGCTCCACGAAATCAGGAATCGCTCCTTTCTACTCTGATAAATATGCAAAAATCGGTTTCCAGGTAAGTGAGCTCTTCGACGAGGAGGCATTAAGAGAAAAAGTTGTTCGTGTATGCGAGACAAAGAATGTCCTTCTCGAGCACCTGTATCATAAGCCGCTGTTAAATCCGGATGAACTTATGGAAGAGCTTCTTGAATACAAGAAGATGGTAGAGCCATATGTAGCGGACGTATCCTTATACTTATGGAATGCGATCAAAGAAGGAAAAGAGATTCTTTTAGAGGGACAGCTTGGTTCTCTGAAAGACCCGGATCATGGAATTTATCCTATGGTTACTTCCTCTTCCACTTTGGCTGCTTACGGTGCTATCGGCGCAGGTCTGCCGCCTTATGAGATTAAAAAGATCATCACGGTATGCAAAGCTTATTCCAGCGCAGTAGGCGCAGGTGCTTTTGTATCTGAGATATTCGGAGAAGAAGCAGACGAGCTTCGCAGACGGGGAGGCGACGGCGGAGAGTACGGCGCTACCACAGGACGTCCCAGAAGAATGGGCTGGTTTGACTGTGTAGCTTCTAAATACGGCTGCCGCATCCAGGGAACCACAGATGTTGCCTTTACAGTTTTGGATGTTCTTGGATATTTGGATGAGATTCCGGTATGTGTAGGATATGACATTGATGGGAAAGTAACTACAGATTTCCCAACCACAGTAGAGCTTGAAAAAGCGAAACCGGTTCTGGAGGTGCTTCCAGGCTGGAAGAGCGATATCCGCGGAATTAAAACTTATGAGGAACTTCCGGAAAATTGCCGCAAGTATATTGAATTTGTAGAAGAGCACATCGGCTTCCCGATCACTATGATCTCCAATGGACCGGGAAGAAATGATATTATTTACAGAAATAAATAAGAATATCTGATTTTATCAGGTCTGCAAAAGCCGGCTTATTAAAAAGCTGGCTTTTGTAATAAATGTTGCTGGTGCGAGAGATAAGGAGAAATTCTGTAATGAAAGATTTTAAAAGGTTCGCAGCCATCGCAGGAGTGATCGTGCTGCTGCTGGTGTTCTGTGTCCCCATGCTGTTTGCTTTCGGGGAGGGGGAGAATGCGCAGGTGCTGTTTCGGGCATCTTTGGGCGTAGCGCTTTTGCTTCCTGTTTTGATTTATATTTTTATGCTGGCTTATAAGTTCTGGGGAAAAAAGAAGAAAGATACAAAGGAGGACCGGATGATCGAGAACGTTGTATTTGATATAGGAAAAGTGTTGATGGCCTTTGAGTGGGAGAAGTATCTGCAGGGATTTCATTTTTCACCGGAAAAGTATGAAAAGATCGCCGATGCTACTTTCCGCAGTAAGGTGTGGGATGAGCGTGACCGGGGACTTTATGAGGAAGAAGAGTATCTTCGCCAGTTTACAGAACTGGCGCCGGAGTATGAGGAGGAAATCCGCGAGGTGCTGAGAAGAAGCCCGGAGACGATCTCTTTGTTCCCTTACGCGAAAACATGGGCAGAGTATTTAAAGAGCCAGGGGTATCACCTGTATATCCTCTCTAATTACAGCAGGTACATGCTGGACCATACCAGGGATCAGATGAAATTTTTAGATTATATGGACGGAGCAATATTTTCCTGTGAGGTGAAGGAGTTAAAGCCGGAGGCGGGTATCTATAAAAAGCTTCTGGATACCTATCATTTAGCGCCGAAAAAGACGGTATTTATTGACGACCGGAAAGAAAACTGTGAAGGCGCCGAAAAGCTGGGAATTCATACGGTTCACTTTACAGATTTTAAACAGGCGGCAAAAGAGCTTGAAAAGTTTGGTGTAAAATGATTGCCTTTTGGTCTTGCCGTTATTCTTTATATCAGCAGAAATTGCTGGCTTTCAGAACAAAATTTGCTATAGTAAAAGCAGTTGACTTTCTTTATATTTATATCCGTAGATGGCTTTAGGAATAGGCCTCTGCGGATTTTTTTGCGGTAGAAAATATAGGTCTTTCATTTTTTCTTTGCAAAGAAATAGCCTCTGCTATTGGATTCGCGTGTGCATTTTTAACAAATGTTAAAATTTACATGATTGCCAATGTTGATTAAAAATGTTAATTTCAAAAAATTAGAGGGATTAGAAATCGGGGAAAATATGAAGAGAGTGGATAGATTGATCATCAATATGGCAGAAGAATGTCTTGCGCTGGGAAAAGAGGAACGTCCGGAAATAGAATGGCTGAACCAAGTTTACGACAGATTTCGGAAGGAAAAAGGTTCTCTTGGAAAATCGGAAGCGGATAGACTGCTTTATACGAGAATGTATGACTCTGTACCGGAAAAGCCGTCAGATACCTTAAAAATCCGCTATTGGAGGACTGGCAGACACCTGCCGGCCAGCAGGGAACAGTGCCTGTCTTTCGGAAAAGCCCTTGACCTTTCAAAGGAGGAACTGCGGTATCTGATACAGGGGTATTATGACAGAAGCGACCAGGTTTTTGAAGCAGGACAGGAAGACGCCTTATACATAGAAAGAAAAAATTGTATGAACGAGCTGGTGCAGGAGTATCTGGATAAGGTACATCCTTTGACTAAGCAGCAGCTTTACCGTTCCGGCTCTGACCTGAAACACAGCCTGAGACATTTGTATTTTACAGATGCAAAGGGCTATATCACACTGCCGCCCATGCAGCAGACAAGAGTGGAGCCTCACATTGTCAGTATAAATTATGAGTCGGAGTTCAGCAGGCAGATAAAGCTGGTGGGAGAGATCCCAAGGCGGGCGATGATCCGTCATCTTCTGGTGTTTGGGATTCCTTTTATCAACAGGGAACTGCTGAGTGAACGACTGGAATATTTTGGTTATCTTCCCTTGGAGGATACGCATACTATGACAGATGGAAGCCGTTTAGACAAGCTGATCCTGGATTTTTTAAAGCTCTATGAGACAAGCTGTGCAGGAGAGGAACCTGAAGAATGTATTTTGTGGTTCCGCCGCGCCTACAGTATTCTGGACCGGTATCTGGAAAAAATGAAGAATAAAAGTCTCAGGTTTTTCTATTTTAAGGCTTTAAAAGGAATCATAGGATAGAAAAGATAATGGGGCGGATGGCTTCATGGAAAATACAGAAAGAATCTGCAAAAGTACAGTGCGAGGAAAGGAGTAGGGATGTCTGGGGAAATAGAGAAAGATTATATCGAATGGCTGGAGCATCTTTTTTGGCTCCGGGAAAAATATAAGGACACGCCTCCTGGATTCGCTGACGACAAAGAACGTGACAGGGCCATGGAAAAACTGCGCAGGACACAGGAGGAATATAAGGAAAAAAATGAATTTAAACTGATGGGCAGCTATGCGGCAGAAAACGAATGTTTTGTGGGAAGACAGGAATATCTAAAGCGCATGGAGGAACAGTTTGCAGGAAAAAAAGGCCCAGTGATCCTGTATGGGATTGCCGGGATCGGAAAAACTGCCCTTGCACGAGAATATATCCGGCGCCATCAGTCTGATTATGATACGGTGCTGTTTTTGTCATATCATACCAATCTTCAGGAGCTAATCTGCGATGACAGACAGCTTTCTTTCAGTAATCTGCATTATTCCAGAGATAAATATGAGAATAAAAACCGCTACTTTAAGGAGAAACTAAAGCTCCTGTCTCAGACTGCAAAAAAGCGCAGGATTTTACTTGTAATAGACGATTGCAATATAAAGGGAGATCCAAAGCTGGAATTGCTGCTGGATGTCCCCTGTGATCTTTTGTTTACCACCAGGGTGAATCCCCAAACGTGGGGAGCCTGCCGGGGAATTTATGTAAAAGAGCTGGAAACAGAGGGGGAATGGCGCGCTTTCCGAAAAGCATATCAGAGAGGAAAGCCTGCCTATGGACAGAAAAAAGCTTTTCTAAAATTCCGCAGCCGTATGCAAGGCCATACGCTTTTGATGAAGCTTTTCATTCAGGGAGAACTGCAGCCGGAAGATGAACTTCCACAGGAGATTGCCGAGGACATTTTTATACGTTTTTCTTTGAAAAAGGATGAAAAGCAGGCAATGCGCGAGCTATCTATTATGCCGACCCAGGGAATATCCGAAGAAATCTATGGCAGGATGTCAAAGGTTTCAGAAAGATCCCTGCAGGAGCTGGCAGACTGTCTCTTGGTATGTAAAAAGAATGGGGGGAGCGGGGAAAGAGGACAATTCATCTTGCATCCTGTGATCGCAGAAGCGGCGCGTAAGGTTTTTGCCCCTACAATGACGAATTGCCATGATCTGGTGGAAGGTTTCGCGGAACTGGCATGGAATACATGGAGGAAAGGGAAGCCGGAAAACCGCCAGTTGGAGGTTTATGCGCTTGCATTTTTAAAGGCATTTCCTCAGCCTGTGGCATGGCTTGCCAGAAAGCTGGATACTGTGGTGACTTTTTTATGGCTCCAGGGATATCGTGAGGAAGCGCAGGAATATTGGGAAAAAGTAGTAGAGGCTGTGGAGGCGTATTACGGAGAAAACCATCAGATGACAGCAGAAGCCTGTCTGCGCATGGCTGCCATTTATCACAGCTCCCAAAATGAGCGGGAGGCAGATCACTGGTATCTAAGAGGAGTCCAGATCGTGGAACAGTGCAGACCTTACGACAGGAGATATTATTTTGTCCAGGGTACTGCTTATCATAAGCTTTCCCGATGCTGCCGCCAGAAAAAGGAATATGAGAAGGGACTGGCTTACGCTGAGGAAGCCATCCGGTGTGTGAAGCGCTACCGGGACAAAAACAGAAAAACAGAAATCTCTCCCTGGGATATCAGATGGGAACAGCTGTATAATTGCTGTTTTCTGGAAAAAGCAAAAATTTTAATGGAACTGGGATGTTTTCTGGAGGCGGAGGAGGCCTGCCACAGGCTGAAAAAGATGGTGACAGAAGGACATGACAGGCTGCCCTGGGGTGGTGAGACTGAGGAAGCAGAACAACTGCTTACAAAGATCCGAAAGAAAAGCGGGGAGAGCGGTTATTGTTAAAGTTTACCTTATTGACGGAATAAAAAAACGAAAATAAGATAAAGCGAAAGTTTTTGTAAGGGAGGGAAGGTAGTTATGGGACTCTTTGGATTTGGCAACAAAGAAAAGAAAATGGAAAAGGAGCTTCAGAAAATAAAGCAACGTGATGCAGAAGACTATGGATATCGGGATACGACCTTGAGAGATTATTGGAAATTAAGCTTTAGAAGAGTCTAGGACGGTAGCAGCGGAAGCCGCATATTGTGCCGCAAAAATGATAGAGGACGGTAAATTTGCAGGCTGTACGAATTACAGATATCTGCTGGAATTTAAAGAAAGAGCGGCTAACCTGGGACATGAGAAGGCGAAAGAGGAGCTTGGCCCTTTAAAAAAGAAGGTGATGAACGACTCTCTGGAACAATTTCACCTTTGGTTTAATACACAGGGATACGAGGTGGCGGAGGATTACGCGAGTCTGGCTGCCCGCTGCGGAAGCGAAGAGGCAGAAACCATGCTTAAAGTAATCGATACCCAGAGGAAAATTGTAAGAGATATAGCGATAGATCCTTATAACCAGGCTTGTAAAATGGTATACGCGGGAATCGAGGATAAAGGGGTATTTGAACTTTTTGCAAAGGCGGCAGGCTACGGCCTGACGGAGGCTATGTATAATGCGGTTGTGATTTATTATGACATCGCGCACAAGTACGATTATGACCATCGGGTACAGAGCCGGTTTTTTCCATCCTCACCAGACTGCGATCCCTTCTGCGCTATGGGACCGGGAGGAGCCTGCGCCCTTAGGTGGATCCGCAAGGCAATCCTGGCAGGAGATGAAAACGCCGCCCGGTGGTGGAAGGAACGCCACAATGAACAGTATCATTCGTCACGCAGCTACTTCCATTTTAATATCGGCGAGTATGAAAAAAATTACGGCCTGAACCGTGTCTGGGATATGCTTCCCAGGCTGGAAGCGCCCGCACCGGGTTATCAATGGCTGGAAAATACTTATACTTACGAAAAAGCGAAGGCAAGATGCATGGCATTATGGCACTGATGTATGAATGGAGGAATGAATATGAAAAAGATTCTTTACAGTTTATTGGCATGTTTCACATTTTTTCTTATTTTTTCTGTGAATGTGTCCGCTGCATCCTATAAGGCAGGGGGCGAATGCGGAAAAGATTTAAAATGGTCTCTGGACTATAATGGGAACCTGGCGATCTACGGGGAAGGGGAGATGACTAATTTCGGTTTTTGGGATTATAACAGCAAAGGCTGGCGTGATTATTCTTCTGAGATAAAGACAGTGACCGTGGAAAAAGGCGCTACCACCATTGGAAGATCCGCCTTTGATAGCTGTAAGAACCTGACTACAGTACAGCTTCCCACAACCTTAAAGATCATTGAATCGGATGCGTTTAGGAAATGCACCTCTCTCTCCAAGATTAATCTGCCCAAGGGACTGCAGGAATTAGGAAGCCATACGTTTTACGGATGCAGTTCTCTTACCAGTATTCAGATTCCCGCCACACTTACGAATCTTGGGTGCAGAGGATATGGGCAGGGAACATTTTCCGAGAGCGGCCTTAAGACCATTACGATTCCTGCGAATGTGAAAAAAATGGCGTCCTATTGTTTTAAAAACTGCCCGAATCTTACTGCTGTTTCCATTAATGGTACGAATCTGGCCGTAGAGTATGAGGCTTTTTATGACTGTAAAAAACTGACGACTGTTAAGATGGGAAGCGGGGTTACTTCTATAAAAGATAAGGCATTCTGGGGCTGCTCCATGCTCCGGGATGTGACCATAGGAAATAATGTAACCTCTATCGGAGACGGCGCTTTTAAGAACTGTACGATGTTAAAAGAGATTGTCATCCCGGATAAGGTGACCACCATCGACAGCAGCGAATATTACGCAACCTTTGGGGAATGTCCGGCCCTGGAAAAGGTTACTCTTGGAAAAGGACTAATTAAGCTTGGGAACTACGCGTTTTTAAATGACAAGTCTCTGAAAGAAGTATATTTCTGCGGAGACGCGCCGACTTTCGGAGGAAATTATATATTTAAAGGCTGCGGGAATATTACGGCCTACTATCCAAAGAACAGCAAAACCTGGGATCGCTCCAATATGACCGGACAGGGAGCCGTTCGTGTGGACTGGCAGTCCTGGACGATTCCATTAGGATATTTTACTCCTACACTGAAAAGCGTGGGCGCAGGGGCGAAGGGCGTAACCGTTACCTGGAACAGGCTTGCCAATGCAAATGGATATGAAGTATGGCGCTCAGTAGGAAACGGGACACTGACAAAGGTAAAGACCATTTCAAGCGGTTCTACAGTAACCTGGACGGATACGGGCGTTTCCAATGGAAAACGGTATACATACCGCATCTATGCCATCAACGGAACCCAGAAGAGCAAGATATCCAATGCCAGATTTCTGTATTATCTGACGAAAAATACAATCTCAGCAGCGAAGAGCGGCTCTTCCTTTAATGTAAAGTGGAAAGCAAATTCCGCCGCTACAGGCTACCAGATCCAATATGCGAAAAACAATAAATTCACCTCTGGGAAAAAGGTGACTGTGAAAGGAAGGAACGTTACCTCCCGCAAGGTTTCACCTGGATTTAAAGGGAACTGTTATATCCGTATCCGCACCTATAAGACTGTGGACGGAAAAACCTATTGTTCCGCCTGGAGCAATGTAAAAGCAGTTAAATTCTGACGGATTTTATTTTTCAGAGGAAAATCTATCAGAAACTTTTCCAGTCTTTACTGGGAAGGAAGGGAGGTGAGCATATGAGCAGAAAAATGATCGAGGGACTTACTCTTTCAACAGAAGAAATGAAGAAATTGAATGAGAAGACAAGAGAATTGGAAGCACAGGGCGTACACGCCGCAAAAGATCATTCTGGTGAAATGAATTTTGCCGGATGTGCTACCGGTTATTGCCAGGCATGGGCGTAATAAGATGACTGGGAAGAACTGATCGGGCAGGGGATTCCCTGCCCGGTTTTTACATATATGGCAGGAAGACGCTTTTGACACAAAGATTATCCTAACCAGCTATACCATTTGCCTGATTTTTCACTGTGCCAATACACTAGTGCACTGACATGTCTATATCCAAACTAACAGCACTGTTAGTGTGAATATGAACATGCCAGCACACTGGTTTGCATATAGACATGCCTGCGTACGAGGTCTGCCGATGAAAGAAAAAGCAGAAGAAGGGAAAGAGACCTATGAGAAAGAACCTAGATAAATTTATGAATAAGCCGGGAACCAAGATCGTGATCCTCACTTTGACGGATAGCTGCAATCTTGCCTGTACTTATTGCTATGAGCACAATAAGGCGCCCAATACCATGGCTCTTGAGACGGCGCTTACCATTGTAGAAAAGGAAATGACCATGGAGGACGGGTCAGACTTTGTTTGTATTTATTATTTCGGCGGGGAACCGTATCTGCAGTTTGAAGAAATTAAAAAGATCCACAGTTTTCTGAAAAGCCGCCAGTGGCCGAAAGGATGGTTCGGCTTTACCACTACCAACGGCACTTTAGTCCATGGGGAAGTGCAGCAGTGGTTAAGAGACAATGCCTCCAGTATGGAAGTATATGTAAGTCTGGATGGAAAACGGGAGATGCATAACAAAAACCGCTGTGATTCTTACGATAAGATCGATTTGGACTTTTTCAGAAAGGAATATCCCTTCGCCAAGATGACTGTGACCAGAGAAACCCTGCCGGGACTTGCAGAAGGGGTCATCGAACTCCATGAACAGGGATTTGAGGTTTCTGCAAATTTAGGTTATGGGATTCCCTGGGAGGAGAATGATCCGGAAATTCTCTCTGAGCAGCTTCTGCGCCTCATAGATTATTATATGGCTCATCCCCAGTATAAGCCGGCAACCGTCTTAAATCTTGCCATTATGGATATGGATCCGGAGGGAGAACACCTGAAAAGGTTCTGTGGGGTTGGCCCGCTGATGAAATCTTACGATGTGGACGGACAGGTATATCCCTGTCATGCCTTTGCCCCTCTCTGCCTGGGAAAGGAAAAGGCGGAGAAGGCAAAAAGCTTGGATTTTACTTGCCCTTTGACAAAAGATATGCTGGATGAAAAATGCAGAAACTGTCCGGCTGTAGGGGTCTGTCCTACCTGCTATGGAATTAATTTCGGCGCATCGGGAAATGTTTATCACATTAATGAAGACCACTGCCGCATGATGAAGGTACAGTTTTTGGCCAACGCTTTATTTAAGTATAAGTTGTATCAGGCGGGAAGGCTTAGCCTCACACCGGAAGAGGAACTGCGTTTGCTGCGCAATATCCAGGCAGTACAAAAACTTGCCCAATAGGCGGGGAAGAGAGTATGGCAGAATATATAAAATCGCTGCATCCCTTTGAAGGACAATGGGAACCGGAAAGAGAGATCGGTGCAGGTTCCTTCGGCCGTGTATGGAAGGCCGCCAGGAAGAAAGAGGGAAAGAAAGAATATACAGCTATAAAAGAAATCCTTATCCCCGGTTCAGAGGAAGTGCTTAGGGAAGCCAGGTTTGAGGGACTGGATGAGGAAGGGGCGAAGCTTTATTTTAGAGGAATCCTGGATCAGGCGGAGAAGGAAGCGGCTTTTATGGGAAAGCTTTCAGATTGTCCTAATATTGTACGCTTTTATGAATATGAAGTCCGGGAGAGGAAAGAGATGGGAGAGTTTGGCTGGGCGCTGTACATACGGATGGAACTGCTGGTGCCTGTAAGAGAGATATTTTTAGAGAGAAAATTCTCCGTCCGTGATGCAGCCAGGCTTGCGGTTCATATTTGCAATGCCCTGGAGTATTGTGGAAAAAAAGGAATCATCCACCGGGATATCAAGCCGGACAATCTTTTTTACGATCCAAAGACAGATACCTATAAGCTGGGAGATTTCGGATATGCCCAGGATCTATCCCGGGCAACAGCCAGTAAGAAAGGACGGCCAGGGACGCTTAGCTATATGCCCCCGGAGGTGTATCAGGGCGGTATGGCATCCGGGCAGTCAGATTTATACGGACTGGGGATGATCCTGTACCGGATGCTGAACCATTTCCGGATTCCCTTTTTGCCGGAGTATCCCGCTCCATTCAGCCCTGGAGAGAGGGATGCGGCTTTGATGAAAAGACTGAATGGAGAAGAACCTGGGGAACCGCAGATACTGCGGGAGCAGGAGGATGAAGAAAAGGCGGTCTTTCTTGGGAGAATTGCCCGGAAATCCATTGCCGCCTGTCCAAAAGACCGGTTTCAAAGTGCAAAAGAGCTCCGGGAGAGTATCCAGAAGCTGGATCTTTTATAGAAAGGACAGTGTTAAATAAATTAAAAAAACCAGAAAGACAGGTTCAGATCGAACGGAAAAACAGGAGGAAGACTTATGGGACTTTTAGATTGGGGAAATAAGAAAAAGCAGGAAGAAGAACAGAGAGAGCAGGAAGAACGCCGGAAAGAATACGAAAAGCAGAGGCAGGAAGAGTTCAAGAAAAGCTACAGCCTTTCCGACGAAGAAAAAAAGAGAATAGCAGAGGCTGATGAAAAACGACGTCAAAAGTATGCGGAAGAACAGAAAAAGAACAGCAATAACAATAATAACGAGTCGGATCCAAACAAAGGCCAAAGAGAAAGGGACAAAAAAGAAGAGGAAGAACAGGAACGTTGATTCCTGGGGCGGAGGAAAGGATAAGTGTCCATATCAAAACAAGTATTGGAAGGAAGCAGCCTTTATATGAACCGTCCTCCTGCTTTAGGCGGAAAGGAAAAGGTGATTCTTAAAGGGACCCACCAGGGAAAGACCGCCGCTTTTGGGGTGGATGAGAGCATTTTAAGCAAGCACATGCTTTTCGTAGGGGGGACCGGCTGCGGCAAGACCAATCTTTTTTATCATTTTGTGAACCAGCTTCAAAAGAATATGACTTCCAATGATGTGATGATTATTTTTGACAGCAAAGGAGACTTCTATTCTAAATTTTACCGGCCGGATCAATACGTGATCGGAAATTCCAGGCAATACAGGGATAAATCCCTGAAATGGAATATTTTCAAGGAAATCCTGGCAGACGGATGGAACGGCAGAGATTATATGATGAACAGCAGTGAAATCTGCGGCTCCCTGTTTGAAGAACGGATGAAAAATACCACAAACGCATTTTTCCCAAATGCGGCTAAGGATCTCTTGTCTTCGGTTTTAGTCTGTCTGATCCGGGAGGTGTCCAAGGATAAATCCTTTGTGAACAACCTGTACAATAGTGAGCTGCGGGCCCTGCTGGACGGCTGCGACTCGAAAATGCTCCAGGGGATGTTAAATTCCTATCCGGATATGCAGAGCATCTGTTCTTATATAGCAGGAAGCGGAGGCCAGAGCCAGGGGGTTATGGCAGAGCTTTTTTCTGTGGTGAGGGAAGTGTTTATCGGCGTATTTGCTGCCAAAGGCGGTTTTTCCATGAGGAATTTTGTCCGTACCAGGGGGAGAAAAGTTTTGTATATTGAATATGACCTTTCCATTGGAAGTGTGCTCACTCCGGTGTACCGGCTACTCTTTGACATGGCATTAAAGGAAGCTCTGGGACGGCAGAATAATCAGGGAAATGTATACCTGATCTGCGATGAGTTTAAGCTTCTGCCCCATCTGCAGCACATTGACGACGGTGTGAACTTTGGACGCAGCCTTGGGGTAAAGATCATGGCAGGTCTGCAGAGTATTGAGCAGTTATACGAAATTTATGAGGAAAGCAGAGGGAAAAATATCGCAGCAGGCTTTTCTTCTATTTTCGCTTTTAAGGCAAATGATATTACCACAAGGGATTACATCTGTAATCTTTTCGGAAAAAATATCCTGTTGGAGCGTTATACCTCCACAGGGGCTCAGTATGTGGAAGAAAAAAGGATCGGACAGGTAGTGGAGGACTGGGATATGGCAAAGCTTCAGGTAGGAGAGGCCATTGTGTGCCTGCCCTTTTCCAATCCTTTCCAGTTCCGGTTCGATATTTATAAATAGAGGAATGTAACATGGATGAGATGACAAAAATGATGCGGCTTATGGGAAAAGGCATGTGGGGCGGTACGAAGGTGATGCTGAAAGGCATGGGAAGCCTGATGAACCATTTGGGAGGAAATACCCCGGAAAAACGAAACCAGAGAAAGAAAGGAATCGTAGAGTACAAACCTTCAGAAATCGGAGGATTTTTTCCGCCGGAGGAAAGTTCTGTGAATACGGTGATCTCGGGAGGAAGCGACCGGATACGTGCCGAAGCAGTGGGCGCTTTTTGCCAGCTGGCCCTTTATCACCAGATGCCGGTGATCGTGCTCCATTGTGCCGATCAGGCTTTGGAGCAGTATATGTTTAATCTTTTATCCGGGACAGGGCTTTTAGGAGTGGTGAACCCACTGAACCCCTGCTACGAGCCTTTTGCGGGAAAAAATCCAAGGGAGATCAGCCAGATGGTGGTGGATTCAGCCCCTAAGGATTTTGAGATCAAGGCAAATTTACGTATCTATCTGGAAGGCGCCTGTGCTTTCCTGCAGGCAAAAGGCGTGCGGCCAAATTATCATCTTCTTTCCACCTGTCCCCACGGTCAGCTTTTTCTGAAGATCGACCAGGCTGTGATGGCGGGAAAGATGGGAGTAGATCAAGGCCAGGAAATCAAGCGCAGGCTCATGGCAGGACAGAATGAGTATTTTAAACTGGAAAATTATTTTTACGACCTGGACGCACAGATCGGCGGGATACTTTGGAAAAAACAGAGAGCCGGACAAAAATACGCTCCTGTAAATATCCTCCGTATGCTGGGAAACCAGGGAGTTCTCATGATAGATGTAAACGCAGCGGCCAACCAGCTTGTGATCAATCTGATGCTGGCTGAGATAAGGATGGCACTTCAGAGGGGAATTCATTTTGCCTGTGTGCTGGATTCCCTGGAAGTGTCGGACAATGAATATTTAAAGCGGCTGCTGGAGCAGAGCGCCGGACAGTTTGCCCTGGCCTTTTCCAACAGGGATGTGTATGCGGCCTGTAATGCGGATGACAATCTGTTTAATGTGGTGCTGGGAAAAAGCGGAAAGAATATTATTTTTGGCCACAGCTCCAACGTAAGTGCTACCAAGTGGTCGGAAGGGATCGGCTATTACGATAAGGAAGAGGTAAGCCGCTCTTTTAATAAGAGCAAAAGCTACCAGCCGGTACAGTTTTTCCCTACCACTACCAGCGGGCAGAGCACCAATATCAGCATAAAAAGAGAATATATATTGAAACCAGAGGAAATTCTCCGTATGCAGGAGAGAGAGGCTTACATTTATACAAAGGCAAACAATGAGTTTGCCCACACAAGCCTTGTGTAGAGGAAGAAAGGTGAAAGTAAACATTCGCATTTACCATTATTGACGCAGTTGTCGTACTCTGTGGGTAAGATGCGTCAGAAGGAAGAAAACATGAAAAGCATACCTTTTTATTTTAATTATCTGCCAGCTTTGGAAAAAAATATTTACAAAAAGCTGGCAGAGGGGATCGGGCAATGCGAAACGCAGATCCGGGTAATGGGAACTTCAGCCCAGGTGAAAAAAATCCTTCCCATGGTGTTTTTGGACAATCCCCAGTTTTTTTATGTGGATACCACTCAGTTTTCGGTAGTTGGATCCCCTGTGTCCTGCAGCGTATCCCTGGGCTACCATAAAAGCAGGGCGGAGATCCGGAGCATGTCAGAGCGGCTAGCCCGGATAGAGGCGCGTTTTCTTGAGAAAATAAGAAGAAAACAGATGGGGAACCTTCTTTGTATTAAATATGCCCATGACTTTATTATCCGCAATACCTCTTACGCCCATGAAAACCTGGCTTCTCAGGTGGTATACGGAGATGTAAGCGGGATCACAGGCGTTCTCTTTCAGAAAAAAGCAGTGTGCATGGGAATTGCCATGACTATGAAATGGCTTATGGATAGGGCGGGAATTCCTTCGGCAGTGGTGGAAGGTCATTTGCTGGAAAGAGGGGAAAGCCCTTCCCCGGATTACCGTGGGCAGCCGGACAGGAATGACCATGCGTGGAATCTGGTCTGCTTAAACGATATCTGGCACTGTATGGATGTGACGATGGATTTAGGGGGAAGCAGCGGGGATTTTATTGGGTATGATTATTTTCTGCGCAGTGAAAAGCACATGGACGTATATCTGCAGCATCCGCCGTATCTGGTAGACTGTACCAGGGAGACGGGAAGCTATTTTATAAGGAACCGGGCGGTCTTTACCCAGGAAAAAGAGATAGAAAACTATATCCGCCATTGTGTGCAGGGGCGGAAAAAAAGAATTTATTTTACGTTAGATCAGAGCGCAGCTTGCCTGCCCCAGGAAAAGGTACAAAGGATCATTCAAAAAAATATCCCTTGCGCCTATAACCTGCGCTGCAATGACAGGATGGCTGTGTATGACATTTCTTTGATGATATAAAAATATAAACTAAGGAGGAGAAAAGAGATGGCAGACGAAATGAATCTGGATTTTGACGACATGGATTTCGATGGAGGCTGGGGCGACGATGAGGTACAGGAAAAGCCCGGGGAAGAAATCGGGGAAGAGGATTTCCTGGATACCATGGAACCTTCCAAAAAGAGCATGACGATTTTTTTCCTGATCGATACTTCCGGAAGTATGAGCGGAACAAAAATCGGCACGGTAAACGGGATCATGGAGGAGCTTCTGCCGGAGCTTATCGGCATCGGCGGAGCGGAGACGGACATCAGCATTGCGGTGATGAAATATGATACAAGCTGCAAGTGGATCACGCCTCATCCGGTGAGGGTGGAGGAATACCAGTCCTGGCAGCGGCTCTCCGCAACAGGAATGACCGCCATGGGAGCGGCTTTTAAGGAGCTTTGCGGCAAACTTTCCCGTTCTGCGTTTATGAACAAGCCGTCCTTATCTTATGCGCCGGTTATTTTCCTGATGAGTGACGGGGAACCTAACGATGACTGGAAATCCGGCCTGAATATGCTGAAAAAGAATAATTGGTACAAGTTTGGCTTAAAGATCGCGGTAGGAATCGGTTCCCAGGTAAATATGTCCGTACTTGAGGAGTTTACAGGAACTCCTGAGCTTGCAGTACAGGCCCACAGTGCGGAAGAACTGAAACGTCTGATCACCTTCCTGGCAGTCACCTCCTCTCAGATCGGAAGCAAGAGTATGTCCCTTACCGATGACGGAAAGGAAAAGAGCGAAGAAGATGTGGCAAGGGATAAGGAGAAGAGGCTGGTAGAGGAAGTAAAGGACATTATGGCCGATGTAGACGAATCGGACCTTTCCTTTGACGAGGGATGGTAAAAAGTTAAAAAACAAAAGAATACCGGGGAAACGAGGACGTTTCCCATAAGAAAAATGAATCGGGAGGAGAAAACATGGGAGCACAGTGTGAATTAAAAGCTGGCGACAGAGTGAGGATAGAGTCCGGTGGAGAGGCGGTTGTCCGCAAGGAGCTGGGACGAGGAGGTCAGGGTATTGTTTACCTGGTAGAGTATAACAGAAAGGAATACGCGCTGAAATGGTATTTTTACGATAAGCTTTCCCATCCGGAAGAATTCAGGCGCAATCTTGCCCAGAACATCGCGGACGGCGCGCCGGAGAACAGCAGCCGGTTTTTATGGCCCCAATATCTCACAGACAGCCATCAATACCCCACCTTTGGCTATCTGATGAACGTGGCGCCGTCAGAGTATGTGGATCTTGACAAGCTTTATATGGGATACGAGTGGAAAAAGCCGCCGGTAAAGGGACAGAACGCCATAAAAAAGACTTATAAATTTGAGTCTCTGGACGCACAGGTGACGGCGGCAATCAATATTGTAAAAGCTTTCCGTTCCCTTCACCTGGCAGGAAAGAGCTACCAGGACTTAAATGGAGGCGGTTTCTTTATCAGCCCCAAAACAGGGGATGTGTTGGTGTGCGACTGCGATAACGTAGCGCCGGATGGGGAAAACTTCGGTATCGGCGGATTCCCCGGCTTTATGGCGCCTGAGATCGTCCGCGGAGTGGCAAAGCCGGATGTGCTTACAGACCGCCATTCCCTGGCTGTGGTTTTATTCAGGCTGTTTATGCGAGCAGATCCATTGGAAGGAAAACGGGTGCTTCAAAGCGTAGTGCTCACCGAAGCCAACGACCTGAAATTCTACGGAAAAGAGCCTGTGTTTATCTACGATCCCAAAAACGATTCCAACCGTCCGGTCCGGGGCGTCCATGACAATGCCATTAAGCTGTGGAAGCTTTATCCCTCCTATATAAGAGAGGTATTTATCTCTGCTTTTACAGACGGCTTAAAGGACCCGAACAAACGAGTGATCGAGAAGAGATGGCAGGAGCTTTTGATCCGGCTCCGCTCTGACATCATTCATTGTCCTGGCTGTGATAAGGTGACCTATTCCACCCTTTTCGACCACCAGGAGCATTATGTATGTGTGTGCAGAAAATGCGGAAGCAAGATCTATACCCTTCAGATCAAGGACATGCTGGCGCCCTTGTACCCGGGACTGAAATTGTACCGCTGTTATACAGAAAATGTGGACGACTATGAGACGATCACCGGAGAGGTGGTGGAAAACAAGAACCGGAGGGGGATTTTCGGTATTAAAAACCTGTCGAAAAATACCTGGAGGGCAAAATTCCCGGATAATTCTGTAAGGGATATCCACCCAGGAAACGGAGTGCCTATCTGGAGGGGCTTACAGATTGATTTCGGCGATGGAATCGGCGCAAGGATTCTTTCTTAAGTGAGGTAAGGATTTATGGATCAGACAAATAAAGAGGGAAAGATTCCTAAGGATTACTATTCCTTTGAGGATTATGCCAATGAGAACCGGGTTCTGCGGGACGGAAATGAAATTACAGTGCGTTTTGCCGATATTCCTGCGGTGCTTGAGGCGGCATGGAAACTGGTGAAATTTTATAAGGCGCTGTATGACCAGGGCGCGTTTTTTCCGGGAGATTTAAAAAAGAGCATCTATTTTCATGCAAAGACAGGGGAGAGGATGTTCGATGATTTTGACAAAGTGAGAAAATTCGGAGGCAAGGTCTATGCAGAAGACAGATTTCATGAGTACCGTGCGCCAGAGCTTATTTTAGGCGAGACGGATACCTATACTCAGGAAACAGAAAACTGGACCATGGCTGTATATCTGTATGAGTTGTTTTATCACAGCGGCGGTCCCTTTAAGGGCTTTTCATCCATGCTTGAAAATTTTTTTGACCAGGAGGAAGAATACCGCTGGATGGCGGAAAAAGGAATTTTCACAATGGAAGAAAACCTATGTGAAAACAGACCGGTACACGGCGTGCAGGATCGCCTGATCAAGTACTGGGAACTGTATCCAGAAGAGCTTAGGCAGTGTTTTAGGGAAATTTTCGTGGATGGGAAAAAGGACGTTTCTCTCCGCAAAACTCCAAAGGAGTGGCAGATGGTATTAAACCGGCTGAAAACACAGTATCTTATGTGTACCTGTGGAAAAAAAGGGTTTGTCTCAGAATTTGAAAAAACAAAGGAGGGACATTACCGCTGTCCGGTATGCGGAAAAATTTATTACACCTTTGAATCAGGAGAGAACCGGATCTATCTGAGCAATGATACGAAACTGATGCAGTGGCAGCTAAACCCAAAGGATACGGAAAACAATACCTGCATCGGCATGGTCGTGGAGAATAAACAGCGTAAAGGCGTATTCGGGATAAAAAATATGACCCAGGAAGAATGGACTGGCATATATCCGGGAGGAGAGGTGCGGCCGATCGTTCCCGGAGGAGGAATCCCCTTATGGCAGGGACTTGGCATTACCTTTAAAGAGGACTGCGTATGGGGAATCAAAGGGGAGACGAAGACGGAAAGCAAGCTTCCCGATCAGCCTGAAATGACGCAGGAAGAGCGCCAGGAAGGAGAAGACAATGACGGATGTAATGAAGCTTGACGGCGAAGACTGGGATGAAAGCATGTTTGAGGATGTGTTCGGCGATACGGCGGAATACGTAAAGCTTGTGGTTTTTCTTGTGGACAGCTCCGGAAGCATGGAGGGAACCATCATCGGTTCTGTCAATTCCATTATGGAGGAGGTACTCTCGGAAATGGAAAGAGACAAAGGGCATAAAAGGCTGGTGGTGATCGAGTTCGGAGAGGAAGTTACCTGGATGAATTCGGATCCTAAGACAGTGGAAGAATTTGGAAGCTGGAAGAGGATCCACGGCGGCACCTTGTCAAATATGGGAGAAGCCCTAAAGCAGCTCAGTGAAAAGCTGAAGGACCCAAACTGGTGTCCCAAAGGACGCAAGGGAGTCAGCGGAAGATTTATTCTTTTTTCCGACGGACTTGCCACCGACCGTTACGAGGAGGGAATGGAGCTCCTTAAAAGCCAGGAGATCTTTCAAAAGGGTGAAAGGCTTGCCGTGAATCTTTCCGATAAAATGGACAAAAGCGTATTAGAGGATTTTACCGGAAAAACGGAAAATGTCCTTTGCATCAAAAGCAGCGAGATTGGAAAAGCGGAGAAAAAGATTTTATCTGTAATTACAAATTGATAAAGGAGAAAAGGTATGGCGGATGAAATGAATTTAGAGTTTGAAGAGGTAAAATTCCAGGATATCGGCCAGGATGAGTTCCCGGTGGAAGAGGATGATCCGTTAGATGCTTTGCCTCCTGCCAAAAAGAGTATGGTTCTTTTTTTTGTCATTGATGTTTCTTCCAGCATGAAGGGGGAGAAAATAAAGACTCTCAATGAGGCTATGCGGGACGTGCTGCCGGAACTCATCGGCGTAGGCGGTACAGAGACAAATATCCAGGTGGCGGTTCTTGCTTTTAGCTCAGGATTTGAGTGGATCACTGCGGAGCCTATGATCCTGGAGGAATATCAAAACTGGAGAGACTTAGATGCAGACGGGGTTACAGATCTTGGAGCGGCACTCACAGAGCTAAATAGTAAAATGTCCAGAAAATCCTTCCTGCAGTCCCCGTCTCTATCCTTTGCTCCGGTTATTTTTCTGATGACAGACGGTTGTCCTACAGACAATTATAAGGCAGGACTTGAACTTCTTAGGAAAAATAACTGGTTTAAAAATGGAATCAAGATTGCGCTAGCATTGGGAAAAAGCGTGGATATGGAGGTGCTTGAGGAGTTTACCGGGGACAAGGAATTTGTGCTGACAGCCAATAACGTGTCTCAGCTAAGAAATCTGGTGCGGGCGATTTCTGTTACCTCGTCCCAGATTGGAAGTACAAGCTCGCCTGTATCCGGCGGTTCCAGCGAATTGACAGCAGAAGACGTAAACGGCAGAAAACAGGATATGATGAAGGATGCTCTTTTAGATATTAAACAGGATATTATGCTGGACGACGCGGCAGAGGGTGTGGATTCCTATGATGCCGGATGGTAGGAAGGAGCAGGGAAGGAATGTTTCAGGGAATGAAATGTGTGGTCCATGGAGCGGATCATATTAAAAATCAGATGGTGTGCCAGGATGCGGCTGCGTATCAATGCGGCAAAAACTATGGCATTGCCGTTGTAGCCGACGGCCATGGGGGAGCGAAATATATCCGAAGTGACGTGGGCTCAAAAAAAGCTACAGAATGTGCGGTTGCCACGGTGAGCTCCTACATGGAGGATTACGACCGCTTTGCAGCCGAGATCCGAAGGAATCCGGATTATATCCTGCGTCACATGGGAGAACAATTTCTGGCAAGATGGACCCAGGCTGTAGAAGATTATAACGATGAAAATCCCCTTACAGAAGAGGAAAAGCTTAAGCTTGAAAAAATCAAGGGGAACGAAGAAAATTTTTATTCTTTTTACGGAAGTACCGTGCTGGTGGCAGTGATGGGAGAGGATTTCCACTTTGGATTTCTTATAGGCGACGGCGGGTTCGCGGTAGTGGAAGGAAATGGTGAGGTAAAGATTCCCATTGAGGATAAAAACAGCCGGGCAAACTATACTTCCTCTATCTGTTCCAGAAATGCCATTGATGCGCTGACCTGGTTTTTTGCAGAAGGAAGGCCAATGGCTATGTGTGTATCCACAGACGGCCTGATCAAATCTTTTGACAGTGAAAAGGATTTTAAGGACTATCACGTGCTTCTTGCCACCATGCTTTCTGACATGGAAAAATGCCAGGTTAGTCTGGAAAAAAATCTGACTAAGAGAACGGTTTCCGGAAGCGGAGACGATATTTCTATTTCTGTGGCCTTTGATCAGGAAAGCATAATAGAAAAGCGGGAAATGCTGGTAAGCATCATTGAAAAGAACCGGGCGGAGAAGAAGGCACAGGAAGAAGCGATACGGCTCGAGAGGATAAAGCGTGCCAAGGAACAGGAACGAAGGAGGCTGGAAGAAGAGCGGAAGCGTCAGGAGGAAGAACGCCGCCGCCAGGAAGAGGAGAGAAGAAGGCAGCAGGAGCAGATGCGCTTAGAAGAAGAGCGGATAAAGCGGCAGGAGCAAAAACTCCTTTACCTTGAGAAAGTGCGCCGGCAGGAGCAGAAACGCTTAGAGGACAGTAAAAGGCGTATTTCCCAGTTAAACGCAGAGAAAGAAAGAGGCCAGCAGGAACAGCAGGCCATGCAGGAAAAGAGAAGAATGGATTTTTCTGTTCTGGAAGAAAGGATCAAACGGATCGGAAACCATTTGGAAACAGGGAAAAGACTTTTTGAAAAATTTACCTTGGATGAAAAAAGAGTACCAGACGAACCGGCTTCCCCGGAGGATAAGCGTACTTTAGTGGAACGGTTTGCCGATTCTATGGAAGAGCCTTCGGGTATCCGAAAAATGGAAGAGGACAGGGGCGTATTCCGCTTTATGCCGGATGAAGCAGCAGAGGAGATGCCGAAAGGCCCCTTAAAGAACGGCCAAGAGAACGACGAATAAGGAATGAGGGAGAGAGAATGCGGGTAAAGGCAAATGTGATTCTTGCCAAGTGCAGGACGGAAAGAGAATTATATGGAATGCGTGTGGAAGAGCGCGGCGGAGACTGGATCCGTACATGGGCATTTCCTATCAAACAGGAGCTGGCAGAGAAAGAAGGCTTTGATAAGGTGCAGATCCATGGAAGCTTTGATACTACAGAGGACTATCCGGGATGCCCTTACTGCGGTACAGGCGCTTTTTTTGTGTGCGGCAAGTGCGGTAAACTGAACTGCTATCATGGAGAGGAGACTACCTTATGCCGCTGGTGCGGCAACCGGGCAGGGGTGCGCTCGGTATCCCAGCTAGACGTAACCGGAGGAGGATATTAAGTATGCAGACAATTCCGCAGATTGATGACCCACAGGAGATACAGAAAGCCTATCTGTCTATGACTCAGATTTATGGAACGGATATTTTTTCAGAGCCCCGCCGGGCGCTTGGCTGTCTGGCAGATATGGCGCCTAAGCTTGACAGAGAGTATGAGATCCTTTCCATTGCTTTAAAGAATGGGATTCCGTCCCTTTTGCAGTCCGCAGGAAATGACGGAAAGGCATTAAAGGAAAAGGGGACGGAGGCATTAGATATCCTAAAGCAAAATGGCTTAGGAGGCGAAGAAGCCATTGAGCTGGTGGAAAACTTGGGCGCAGCCCTTAAGCTTAAGATTTCCGTCCGGCCGGATTACACAAAAGGCGGGGATATTCCCTATGCCAAGGAAAATTCCAGGGATATCAGGGAAACTATAAGGGCAATGGACCATATCCGATGGTTTTTAAATCATGAAAAGGATTACCAGTGGCACAGCGGGAAAGACGTGCTTTCCAAGCTGCGGAAAATGATGGGAAATCCGGAGAAAAATCGTACAGATCTTGAAGAAAAATATAAGGATCTGGTACACCGCTTCGGAAACAATCCCTATAAAGAATACATTCTTTTGGAGGGGGATGAGCCAAAGGCGGATTTTGAGTCGGACGCTTTCAAGGATTATTTTATTACCATAGAGGGCATGCCCGTGCCGCTGGGTTTTGCTAAAAAATTTAAGAGCCAGGAAGTAAGCGCCTCCAACCGTTCCTGGGATAAGAAGAAGGAAGATTTAAAGGATAAGGTGGAAGAGCTAAAAAACCGTATTTCATCGGCTGCACCCTCCGGCGATATCCAGACTGCAAAAAATTTTCTGTCCGCAGGAAAACGGTTTATCATCTGGAGCCTGATCTTTATCGGAGTTTTTCTCTTTTTGGTAAAGGATTTCGCCCCGAATGTGGCCTATGAACCTTTCTTCCTGTTTGCAAAGGCTTCAAAGATGAATGTGATCGCCATGTTCAACGCTTTAAAGACTATGAATTTTGGCACAGATTATTACAAATATATAGGAATCCTGCTTTTAGGAGGTGTCGTGGGCGTATTTTTGCTTATCAGTGTACTGGGAACGGTCATCCGGTGCGTGAAGGTTAAAAAAGCAGGGGGAGGGCTTCCGAAAAAACTGGAAAAAGCGGAAAATGCACTGAAAAAGGAGATTCCTGATGCCATAGGAAATATGGAAAAGACCATAAAAGGATATTTAACAGGCAAGCAGGAGAAGGCCTCTTTTAGTAAAAAAGATTTCCGTTCTGTATTAAAGGACGCCTCAAATGTAAGTGCTGGCGGAAAGCTGAAAAATCCTGTATCGACGGCCGGAAGACGTCTGCGGGTATTGCTGTTCCTTCTGGCGGCAGTGAATGTTTACAATTTCCAGAATGGGGCGGTTTCGAACAGCGCTTTGGGTGCCCAGGAGATCGTGGGGTATATGGCAAGTGGTATGCCTGGTTTTGGAGAAGAAAGCGAATTCGTGGCTAAATCTCTTACTGGAGCCAATGTTTTAAGAGAAAAGAAAGATGTAGATTTAAGTAAGTTTACCAAGGTTACGATTGCGGACGCGACCCAGAGCAGCAATGTGAATCCCAGCAACGGATATTCCTATACCGTATGGGAGGCTCTTGACGGAGATGAAGTGACCTCCTGGCAGGAAGGTGCAGAAGGAAGCGGAGACGGGGAATTTATCTATATGACCTTTGACCGGGAATATCAGGTGAAGTATCTCTCCTTAAAGCTTGGAAACTGGAGAAATGACGGTTATGAGAAAAATAACCGTCCAAGCCATTTGCTTTTCACCATGGGAGGACAGGAATTTCTCTATGAATTTTCAGATGAGAAAAGAGAATTTATTCTCATGTTCGATACACCTGTAAAATCCTCTGAGCTTCGGATCACTCTCCAGGGAGCGTATAAGGGGAATAAGTGGGACGATACCTGTATCGCGGAGGTTGGGCTCTACGAAGATCCAAATGAGGAGCAGGCATCGGCCAAGGAAGAGGAGAAAAAAGCAGAAGCTTCCGTGGAAGAAGCTTCTGCAAAAAAGCAACAGTCTTCCGATGAGGAAAATCCATGGAAAGGCCGGATAAACAGAGCGGATCAGAATGGAACTATCAGCGCAGGAAAAACGCTGGTGCAGGATACTATGGCTTCCTATCTCCTGTCTAATGTTGCGACAAGGGCGGCCTATGTTTTGGATGTGGGAAACAGGGAGGAATACGGGGTGGAAAACTCTGATGAGCCTATGCCGGCCTCTGCACTGGTGGCGGTTCCTATTATGTTTACTGTAGCGGCTGAGGCGGAGAAGGAAAATCTTAACGTAGCGGATATGGCCACCTTCCATTATACTTTTAATGGCCGGGGAAAGCTGAACCAGAACAGTGACGGGCTGCCCTTTACCATTCTGCGGCTTTTGCAGGATGCCCTGCAGTACAGCGATAATAACGCCATCAATTCCTTGATCGACTTTTTAGGAACGGACAGGATCAATCAGGTGTGCCATGATTATGGTTTTGAAAGTGTGAACATACAGGCAAAGATCGGAGAGACAAGTGCAGAGAAAGAAAATTATATCAGCGCCAAGGATGCGGCTATGATGGTCAATGCCGTTTACCAGGATAACTTTGACAGAATTGACCGAAGTTTCCTGGAATCGAATTTCCATATGCCGTCGGATGATACCGCAAACGGCGGCATGTACAGTGCTGGACAGAATTATCCGGTATTTTTAAATTTCAATGGAGTGAGAGAAAATTTATACAATGAAATCGGACTGTTCCAGGACGGGGATAAGGTATTTATCGTATCCATCTTTACTACGGACGGGAATTACACTGCGTCCATGGACATGGTGAAGGAGCTGACGGGATACATTGCCTCCACCCTTTAAATGCTGTGTCAGATTTGTGTCAGCCGCCTCCGAAGCAAAAACACCCCATCCGTCACAAAGGAAGCAGACAGGGTGCCTTTTAAGGGGAGGATATAAGTATTTCTGAATTTGTCTTTTGTGGTGTTGCATTGAAGGGGGTTCCAATGAACATTTATAGTATGGGCGTTTTGGGAAGGGTTTATACAAAAATCTGTGAACTTTTTTCGTAAAAAATTTTTACAAATATTGTATTTTGATGAAACATAAATAGTATAAATTTGTTTTTAACACTTTTGGAAGCATAAAAGCGCTGCGGCTATTGTAAATAAACGGCTGCGGCGCTTTTTTAGTTCTTCCTATAAAATTTAATCTTTCAGACAGCCAATCGGAACTACATATACTCCATCCTGTTGCATATCATGTAGTATACATACATTTTCTTCTGTTTTGATAAAGGTATACCTGTTTTTCGGCATAATGGAGATTTATTTTTCGGCATTTTGGCATCTTTTTTTTCGGCATTTTGGATTCTGATTTTTCGGTTATCCGGAAGCATACAAAAATCTGTGAACTTTTTTTCATAAAATAATTTTTTACAGATATTTGTCTTTTTAGAAAAAAGATGGTATAATAGGTTCGCTTAACGTAAGGACATAAAATTGTTGAATTTTATTGGAAAAGAGGATTAGACAAATGAGTGATAAAACGATCTTGGAACAGTGGCGCTCCATCGCCTATGACCAGCAGGCAGACCGTAATAAGCTTCAGAGATTCTGGGCAAACTATTTTAACATTGAGAAAGGAATTTATGAACAGCTTCTGGAGAATCCAGACGAGGTTGTAAGCGGCACCGTAAAAGAGCTGGCAGAGAAATACGGCCAGGATGTACTTACCATGGTAGGTTTCCTGGATGGAATCAATGACAGCCTGAAAGTTCAAAATCCTATTGAGACTATGGATGAAAATACAGTAGTAAATCTTGGCTTTGATAAAGAACTGCTGTATAAAAACATGGTAGACGCAAAAGCCGACTGGCTGTACGAGCTTCCTCAGTGGGAAAAGATTTTTGACGCAGACAAGCGTAAAGAACTTTACCGGGAGCAGAAAAAATCCGGTACCATCGTAAAAGGCCATAAAGTGGGAAGAAACGACCCATGTCCATGCGGAAGCGGAAAGAAATATAAATTCTGCTGTGGCAGATAATGAAAGAAAAAAAGAATTTAGATTATATCATCGTGTTAGGCGCCCATGTGGACGGCACACGTCCGACGTTAGCCCTTCTGGAACGAACCAGGAGGGCCTGTCAGTATTTAAAGGAGAATCCTTATACAAAAGCGGTGCTTTCCGGAGGAAAAGGAGCAGGGGAAGCCATTTCTGAGGCGGAAGCGATGTATGAGTATTTGATATCCCATGGAATTTCTGGGGAGCGGCTTATAAAAGAAGAACGTTCTACAAATACTAAAGAGAACCTTGCCTTCAGCTTTAAGACCATTGGAACCTTGGATGTCTCTGTTGGTGTAGTCACCAACAATTTCCACGTATTCCGGGGCGTTGCCATAGGTAAAAAATGCGGCTGCAGGGAGATTTACGGAATTCCCTCCAGATACCGTTCCTGGCGGCTCTTACTGTACATACCCCGGGAGATCCTTGCCATTATAAAGGATAAGCTGATGGGGAATTTATAGTAACGGGGTAAGAAAAGAGAGGGAAACAGCGCCAATTGGATCCTGCATTATATACCGCACTAGAGCTATGCGGGCTTATACTGATCTGCGGATGAAAAATATAGCTGCATGTCACACCTGTAACCTCGCACCTGCTGCGTGGTTACGGATCCATATGATTCAAGGGCAATTTGTGGCCGCAACAAAATATAGATAAAATATATATCCATGCGTTGACAAATGAAAATAGGATGGATATAATGTAAAACAGCAATAAGAAAATGCGTTGACGAGAAGAGTAAGCTGCGGAAACGTTCCAGAGAGAGGTACATATGGTGGAAGTACCTTAGCGGGAAACAGTTGAAGACCACCTCGAAGCGGCCCTAATCCGGCCCGGTGATTCCGTTATCATCAATTAAGCGGTCTGGTTTACACACCGGACAAACAGGGTGGAACCGCGGATAGAGAAATTCGTCCCTTACAGTACAGATTTTGTATTGTAAGGGATTTTTTTATTTTCAGGGAAGAGATTTGTTTTCCTATGGAAAAATTCGCCGGCAGGCTCATACTGCGGCGGTAAGGATAGGCCGGGTCCCGCAGGAGAAAAACAAGAAGCAACAAATAAAGAACTTTAGTAAAGGAGAAAAAGATATGATCATCACATTGAAAGACGGTTCTAAAAAAGAATATGCAGAACCAAAATCTGTTATTGACATTGCCTCTGATATCAGCGAAGGCCTGGCAAGAGTGGCATGTGCAGGAGAAGTGGACGGAGAAGTTGTAGATCTACGTACCGTAGTGGACAAGGACTGCGAGCTGAACATCCTTACCTTTGACAGCGAAGGAGGACAGGGCGCGTTCCGTCACACCACATCTCATATTATGGCGCAGGCTATCAAACGACTGTATCCGGATGTGAAGCTTGCTATCGGACCGTCTATCGCAGATGGATTTTATTATGATGTGGACAGCGATACCCCTCTTACAGCAGAAGATCTGGAAAAGATTGAAGGAGAGATGAAAAAAATCGTAAAAGAGGCGCTTCCCATCACAAGATTTACCAAGCCGAGACAGGAAGCGATCGACTATTTTAAAGAGAAAAATGAACCCTATAAGGTAGAACTGATCGAAGATCTGCCGGAGGATGCGGAAATCAGTTTTTATCAGCAGGGAGAATTCGTGGATCTTTGCGCAGGTCCTCATCTTATGACTACGAAGCCGGTAAAGGCATTTAAGCTGACAAGCCTTGCGGGAGCTTACTGGCGCGGAAACGAAAAGAATAAGATGCTTACCAGAATTTACGGAACTTCCTATACAAAGAAAGCGGATCTGGAAGAATACCTTACCCGCATGGAGGAAGCAAAAAAACGTGACCACAGAAAACTTGGAAAAGAACTTGGTCTTTTCATGATGAGAGAAGAGGGACCGGGATTCCCATTCTTCCTTCCAAAAGGTATGGTGCTGAAAAATACTCTTCTGGATTACTGGAGAGAGATCCATAATAAGGCAGGCTATGTGGAAATTTCCACACCGATCATGTTAAGCCGCCATCTGTGGGAGACTTCCGGACACTGGGATCATTATAAAGAAAATATGTATACCACAGTGATCGATGAAACAGACTTTGCCATCAAACCTATGAACTGCCCGGGCGGTATCCTGGTTTATCAGTCAGAGCCTCGTTCCTACAGAGATCTTCCCATCCGTATGGGTGAGCTTGGTTTGGTACACCGTCATGAAAAATCCGGCCAGCTTCATGGCCTGATGCGTGTACGCTGCTTTACCCAGGACGATGCCCATATCTTTATGATGCCAGAGCAGATCCGGGATGAGATCAAGGGTGTAGCCAAACTGATCGATGAAGTATACCAGTTGTTTGGATTTAAGTACCATGTAGAGCTGTCTACCCGTCCGGAAGATTCCATGGGAAGCGACGAGGACTGGGAAATGGCTACAGACGCACTGAGAGGCGCGCTGGAAGATCTGGGACTTCCTTACGTGGTAAATGAAGGAGACGGCGCATTCTATGGACCAAAGATCGACTTCCATCTGGAGGACTCTATCGGAAGAACCTGGCAGTGCGGAACTATTCAGCTTGACTTCCAGCTTCCGCTGCGGTTTAACTGCGAATACATCGGAGCAGACGGAGAAAAGCATCGTCCGATTATGATCCACCGTGTAGTGTTCGGCTCCATTGAACGTTTTATCGGTATCCTGATCGAGCACTTTGCAGGTGCGTTCCCAACCTGGCTGGCTCCTGTACAGGTGAAGGTGCTGCCTATTTCAGATAAACACATGGAATATGGCAAAAAAGTGCTGGAAACCTTAAAAGAGGCAGGTATCCGGGCTGAAATCGATACCCGCGCAGAGAAGATCGGATATAAGATCCGTGAGGCGAGACTGCAGAAGATTCCTTATATGCTGATCGTGGGCGCGAAGGAAGAGGAAGAAGGAAAGGTTTCTGTGAGAAGCCGGTTCGCGGGAGATGAAGGCGCGAAGGATTTGGGTGCGTTTATCGAAAGTATAAAGGAAGAGATAAAGGCACGGGTTATGCGTGAGACAGAGGTTGTAGAAGAGAAGTAAGAAGAGGGCGTTGGTAGGACGCCATGGAGGCTGCGGTGTGTGGCTGACGGGGAGCGCTGCGTTTGGGGATTTCTCCTGCGCTCGCCGATTATCAGCCGCGCCGCATAACTCGCTGCGCTTTAGACAGATGCTCTGCGGCTGAAGCGGCGCAGGAGAAATCCTCCAAGCCTCGCGAGCCCCGACAGCCACACACCGCAGCCTCCATGGCTGACTACTCAAGACGCTTAGAGACGAAGTGTGTGGGGGATGGTGTTGGCGGAGGGGGAATTTATGCAATAGGTTATCAACTTTAATATTGATTGTTGGAAATGAAAAGCATAGGTTATATCAAGGCGGAACCCTTAGAAGCGGTTCTGGTTAGGGAGGAAATCTTGACAGGCCTATGCTTTTTTATTTCTTTTTGTGACATAATGCTGACAGAGAGTATTAAAGGAAGGGAAAAGCGATGGTTTTGTGAAGCAGAATGGTGATTACGATACCCTTGCTGCATCATTTTGATTTGGGCTAGCTTGTTATGACAAAGAAAATTGGCGGCGAGAAGGGCTTTATACTATTATAGTATTTTGAGGGATATTTTGTTATGATGCAAATTAGGTAGACATTTTCTATCCAATTAACCGGGAGGGTATTGCATAAAAATATAGTGACAGGTATTTTTGGTTTGCTATGCGGGGATCTTTAGCTTTTGTATGGAGGATTGTAGTGGGATAAGTTTAGAAAATAGGTGTTGATACTGGTGTCAGGTTTTAAGTATTGCAGTTTTAGGTTGGAATGTTTTTCTGACGAATTCTACTGCATGAAATTGCGATAACTCGCAAAAATTTTTATTAGAAGTTGTGAAACCAATCCGGACGGGGTATAATACTAATGAAGAATTTTGCGATAACTCGCAAAAACTTTCAATAGAAAGAGGGCCTATGATATGGAAATTAAGAGAGACATCTATTTGAATAAGCTCATAAATAAAAAGCACAATGGACTTATTAAAGTGATAACTGGCATCCGCCGCTGCGGAAAGTCCTATTTGTTGTTTAATCTGTTCAAGGATCATTTGCTGGCAGAAGGAGTGGATGAACAGCACATTATAGAAATTGCATTTGACTCCTTTGAGAACAAGCGTTTTCGTGATCCGGAGGTACTGTATCCCTATCTCAAGGAGCAGATTAAAAATGATGGAATGTACTATGTGCTGCTGGACGAGGTACAGCTTTTGGGAGAGTTTGAATCCGTGTTAAACAGCCTAATCCGTATGAAAAGTGTGGATGTATATGTGACAGGAAGCAATGCCCGGTTTTTGTCCAAAGATGTGATTACCGAATTTCGGGGGCGAGGAGATGAAGTTCACATGCATCCTCTCAGCTTTGCTGAATTTATGTCTGTTTATTCGGGGACGAAACAGGACGGCTGGAATGAGTATATACTTTACGGTGGACTGCCGCCTATCATGAATATTTCAAGTCCAGAGGAAAAGATTAGTTTCTTGAAGTCGCTGTTCGAGGAGACTTATATTTCGGATATTGTAGGCAGACATAATGTACGCAATCGGGCAGAATTGGAGGAACTTTTGAACATTCTCTCATCTGCTATCGGTTCGCTTACAAATCCAACAAAACTGTCGGCTACATTCAAAAGTGTTAAGCAGAAAACCATCAGTAACACAACCATCAAAAGGTATATCGATTATCTTTGTGATTCCTTCCTGCTTGACAGTGCCATCCGATATGACATTAAAGGGAAGAAGTATATTGACACACCGGTCAAATATTATTTTACCGATTTGGGATTACGCAATGCCCGTCTCAATTTCCGTCAACTGGAGGGAACTCATGCTATGGAAAATATCATCTTCAATGAACTGAAGATCCGGGGCTTCAATGTGGATGTGGGCGTAATTACTTTGAATAAAACCAATGAAAAAGGTCATGGAATCCGCAAGCAGTTGGAAATCGATTTTGTCTGCAACAAAGGATCTAAGCGCTATTATATTCAGTCGGCCTATGCAATTCCAGACCAGGCAAAGATGGAACAGGAGCAGCGCTCTCTGATGTTGACTGGCGATTTCTTCAAGAAGATTATCATTACGAAAGACGCACCTGCACCATATTACAATGACAATGGGGTGCTGATTATGAGTGTATATGATTTCCTGCTGAATGCGGGCAGTTTGGATAACTGATTGATGTAAAATATATATCTGTGGATGACAGAAAAACACACCACCGCCACCACCGCCCACCACAATGAATAACCAGCCGGGAGGGATGGGGATGGGTGGGAGGGCTCGCGAGGCTTGGAGGATTTCCCCTGCGCCGCTTCAGCCGCAGAGCATCTGTCTGAAGCGCAGCGAGTTATGCGGCGCGGCTGATAATCGGCGAGCACAGGGGAAATCCCCAAACGCAGCGCGCTCTCCCACCCATCCCCATCCCTCCCGGCGTCCCTTATTCATTAAAAAACATCTTTTTGATATGCTCCACCGGCATTTCCTGTCCGGTCCAGAGACGAAACGCTTCCGCCCCCTGATAGAGCAGCATATACATCCCGTTAAAGACAGGACATCCCGCCTCCCTTGCCATACGCAGGAACCTTGTTTCTCTTGGATTATAGATCACATCGGAGACGATCAGGTCTTTCCGGAAAAGAGAAGTATCATCGATGATAGAAGCCTCTGTATTTGGAGCCATTCCCACGGAGGTAGCATTTAAAAGAAGAGCGCTTTCCCCAATGGCATTTTTCAGGGCTTCTTTGTCATCGTTATCGTGAAGTTCTGCCCTGCAGGAAAGAGTGGCATTGATGTTGTCCACAAGAGCACGGGTGCGCTCCCAGAAGCGGCTGGTGCGGCGGGCGAAAATGTGAAGCTTATTCACCCCGTCTAAAGCGGCCTGGGCACTGATGGCAGTAGCGGCCCCTCCAGCCCCCATGATGGTGACGGTTTTTCCGATGATATCATATCCGGCGTCTTTCACCGACTGCATGTACCCGATCCCGTCGGTATTGTATCCAATGAGCCGTCCGTCTTCATTGACCACTGTGTTTACGGCTCCGATCAGTTTAGCTGCAGGGGACAGCTCGTCCAGAAGTTCTACGACTTTATTTTTATTGGGCATAGTAAGGTTAAAGCCACGGATCCCGCAGGATTTAAGACCCGAGACGGCAGAAGGAAGGGTGTCTTCTGTTACGTCAAAACATAAATATACATAATCAAGCCCAAGCTGGCGAAATGCTTCATTGTGCATCAAAGGAGAGATGCTGTGGGCTACCGGACTTCCAAGAAGAGCGGTAAGCCTGGTGTGGCCGGTGATGGAATTCATATGATGTACCTCCCGAATTTCTAATTTTTTATAAAAATTATTCTATTCCAGCAAAAAGGAGATGTCAAGAAATGACGAAACCCATTCAAGTAAAAGGATTAACAATAGGGGAAGGCATGCCTAAGATCTGCGTTCCCATTATGGGAAAGGATCTGGAAAGTCTTTCCAGAGAAGCCAGAGAAGCGAAAGAGGCAGGCGCGGACCTGGTAGAGTGGAGAGCAGATTTTTTTGAGGAGCTCTCGGATACTGAAGCGGCAGAAAAGGCTCTTCTGGAGATCAGCCGCCAATTAGGAGAAACGCCCCTTCTTTTTACCATCCGTACAAAGGAGGAAGGGGGGAACCGGCAAATTTCGACAAAAGATTATGTAAACCTAAATCTGGCGGCTGCCAGAACGAAAAAGGCAGATCTGATTGATGTGGAATTATTCCGGAATGAGGAAGAGATGACCGCTCTTATAAAAGAATTGCAGAAGGAAGGCGCTGTGGTGATCGCTTCCACCCATGATTTTGAAAAGACAGATGACAAAGAAACTTTAAAAAGCCGTTTACTTGCCATGGACAGGTCCGGGGCGGATATCTTAAAAATGGCGGTAATGCCGGATGAATTCGAGGATGTTTCCGCTCTTATGCTGGTCACCAACGAGATGACAAAGGAGCTTACCGAGAAGCCTGTTATTTCCATGGCCATGGGAAGTCTCGGCTCCATCAGCCGGATCGCCGGGGAAAATTTCGGCTCAAGTGTCACTTTTGCCTGCGTGGGTCAGGCCAGCGCGCCGGGGCAGTTTCCCATCCGGGAGCTGCGGACGATGATGGACGCCCTCCATGAAAAAAATCAAAAATAAGTTGACATAATGTAAAAATCTGCTGTCGAATCCTGGCGAGAAATTCTGAGAATCTGCTCCCTTGTTTTGACAAAAAGAGTACCCCCCTATCACCTATAATGATTTCACCTACCAAAGTGAAGGATTGACAGGTCATAGGGGGGTTTTATGTATTACGAAGTATACATAGATGTGGTCTTTGTGACGAATCTCTTAATGGATTATATTCTTCTTCGGCTTGTGGGGATGCTGCTTCGGTATAAGGGAAGCCGTCTAAGAAGTATACTTGCCGCTCTTTTAGGAGCTTTCTTTTCCTGCCTGCTGCTTTTTCTGGACAGGGGAAACAATGGGCCCGCCGTTTGGTTTTTACATGGCGGGTGCGGGGTGGGAATGCTTCGGATCGCTTACGGATTAAAGAAAGGAAGCCTTTTGGCTAAAGGGACGCTGGCGCTTTATCTTACAGCGTTTTTATGCGGAGGCTTTTTGGAGGCGCTGACGGCGGATCAGAAACTTTCGATAAAGGGCTTCCTTTTTTTTGCGGCAGGAACCTATTGCGGCATTACTGCCCTTCTTTGTTTCACCGATTCCCTTCGGACGCGCAGGAAGAATATTTATCCTGTAACCCTGTCGTATCAGGGAAAAGTACAGTCTGCTTACGGGTTCTACGATACCGGCAATATGCTGGACGATCCCATAAGCGGCGAGCCGGTTTCCATTGTGAAACCCGAATTTTTAGAGGCATTGCTGCCGGAAGAATTAAAAGGCAAATTAAAACACCTGAAAGAGAACCCAGGGGAGATCAAAAGTACGGAGCTTATGGGGCTTTCCCCCCATTATCTGTCCTACAAAACAGTGGGACAGGGAGGGATGCTGCTGGCCGTAAGGTTAGATGACCTTTGTATCCATACTCCCAGAGAAGTGGTTCATATATCAAGACCGGTGTTTGCTTTATCTGCCTGGCCCTCCACTTTGGGAAATGAGTACAAGGTACTGTTAAATTCCAGATTATTGCATTAGGAGGGGTCGCATTTATGAGTATGAACGCAGCAGGTGTTAATTATTATCCGTTTCAGGTTTTGTCAAGGCTTGTTCTTACCAGGCCGAAGGAGCTTTACTATATTGGAGGGAGCGATGTGCTTCCGGCTCCTTTGGAACCGCAGAGAGAGGCATACGTGATCGGAAAGCTTGGAACTGACCAGGAAAAGGAAGCTAAGGCGCTTTTGATCGAACACAATCTTCGCCTGGTGGTCTATATTGCCAAGAAATTTGACAATACAGGCGTAGGTGTGGAGGATCTGATTTCCATAGGGACTATTGGGCTGATAA
>CALIZJ010000012.1 GCA_938028845.1 uncultured Blautia sp. | reverse complement strand
ATGGAAGTTTTTCTTGCCTTTCAAAGGGTAATACATAAAAGCAACCGAAAATTATAGGAGGTCAGCATGGCATTAAAGAAAAAGCCGGTCACCGGCATGAAGGACATTTTACCAAAGGAGATGGAAATCCGGAATTATGTGATGAATATGATCCGTGAGACATATGGCACGTTTGGATTTTCATCCATTGAGACTCCCTGTGTGGAACATATTGAAAATCTTTGCAGCAAACAGGGCGGAGAAAATGAAAAACTTATTTTTAAGATTTTAAAGAGAGGAGAAAAGCTGAAACTTAAAGAAGCACAGGAAGAAGCGGATCTGGTAGATTCCGGTCTGCGCTATGACCTGACAGTTCCCCTCTCCAGATATTATTCCAATCATGCAAATGAACTTTCTGCACCTTTTAAAGCGCTGCAGATGGGAAATGTATGGCGGGCTGACCGTCCCCAAAGAGGGCGCTTCCGCCAGTTTATGCAGTGTGATATTGATATTTTAGGCGAACCTACCTATCTGGCGGAGATTGAGCTGGTGCTTGCCACCACCACACTTCTTGGAAAACTGGATTTTCATAATTTTACTATCCGCATTAATGACAGAAAGATCTTAAAGGCGATGGCACAGTACAGCGGCTTCCCAAAAGAAAGCTTCGATACAGTGTTTATTATCCTGGATAAGATGGATAAGATCGGCCTTGCAGGTGTGGAAGAGGAGCTGAAAAAGGAAGGCTTTGGCGAGGATTGTATTCAGACTTACCTGCAGTTGTTCCAGGAGATTTCTTCGGATATCGAAGGTGTACGTTATTGTAAGGAAAAATTAAAAGGCGTGCTGGAAGAAAAGGTGGCAGAAGATCTGGAAACCATTATTTCTACGGTGGACGCCGTAAAGACAGCGGATTTTAAAATCGTCTTTGATCCTACGCTGGTACGCGGTATGTCTTACTATACAGGTCCTATCTTCGAGATCGCTATGGATGAATTCGGCGGTTCAGTAGGCGGCGGCGGACGCTACGATGAAATGATCGGAAAATTTACCGGAACAGACACCAGTGCATGCGGTTTTTCCATTGGTTTTGAGCGGATTGTCATGCTTCTTCTTGAGAGAGGCTACCAGATTCCTTCTGAAAAGGGCAAAAAAGCATATCTTATCGAGAAAAATATGCCGGGAGACAAGCTGCTTACCATTTTAAAACAGGCGGAGGAAGAACGCCGCAGCGGTACACAGATCAATATATCTATAATGAAAAAGAACAAAAAATTCCAGAAGGAGCAGATGATGGCGGAGGGCTATACAGAGTTCGTGGAATTTTTCAAAGACAGAATGTAGAAAAGGAGAAAGATCATGGCTGAGAGTATGTATGGCCTGCACCGGACATGCCGTTGTGCAGAAGTGACAAAGGAAATGGTGGGAAAGGAAGTCACCCTGATGGGCTGGGTACAGAAGGCCCGTAATAAGGGCGGGATTGTATTTGCAGATCTCCGTGACCGGTCAGGGATTATGCAGGTGATCTTCGAGAACGGCAGTATCGATGAGACTGGATTTGAGAAAGCCGGAAAATTAAGAAGCGAGTTTGTTATCGCAGTTACCGGAACTGTAGAAAAACGTGGGGGAGCGGTAAACGAAAATCTGGCGACAGGAGAGATCGAGCTTCGTGCCAAAAGCCTTCGCGTTCTTTCTGAGGCAGAGGTACCGCCTTTCCCAATTGAGGAGAACAGTAAAACGAAAGATGAGATCCGTCTGAAATACCGTTACCTGGATCTTAGAAGACCGGATCTTCAAAGAAACCTTATGCTGAAAAGCAAAGTGGCAATGCTTACCAGAGAATTCTTTGCAAAAGAAGGCTTTCTGGAAATTGAGACCCCTATGCTGGGCAAGAGTACGCCGGAGGGAGCGAGAGACTATCTTGTACCGTCCCGTGTCCATCCCGGATGTTTTTACGGGCTTCCGCAGTCTCCGCAGCTTTATAAACAGCTTTTAATGTGCTCCGGATATGACCGTTATATCCAGATCGCAAGATGCTTCCGCGATGAGGATCTCCGGGCTGACCGCCAGCCGGAATTTACCCAGATCGATATGGAGCTTTCTTTTGTGGATGTGGATGACGTTATTGACGTAAATGAGAGATTCCTGGCATTTTTATTCAAAGAGGTCCTGGATGTGGAAGTTTCTCTTCCTATTCAGCGGATGACCTGGCAGGAAGCCATGGACCGTTTCGGTTCCGATAAGCCGGATCTGCGTTTTGGCATGGAGCTTCAGAATGTGAGCGAGATCGTAAAAGACTGTGGATTTGGCGTATTTACCGGCGCTTTGGAAAATGGAGGAAGCGTACGGGGAATTAATGCAAAAGGACAGGGAGAAATGCCCCGTAAGAAGATCGACAAACTGGTAGATTTTGCCAAAGACTACGGCGCAAAGGGACTTGCTTATATTGCCATTGCAGGGGATGGGACAAGAAAATCTTCCTTTGCAAAATTTATGACAGACGACCAGATGGATGCTCTGGTAAACGCCATGGGCGGCGAAGCAGGAGACCTGCTCTTGTTTGCGGCAGATAAAAATAAAGTCGTATACGATGTGCTGGGTGCACTGCGTGTGGAACTGGCAAAACAGATGGATCTTCTGGATAAAAACGAATATCGGTTTGTTTGGATCACAGAGTTCCCTCTTTTAGAGTGGAATGAGGAAGAAAACCGTTATACAGCTATGCACCATCCATTTACTATGCTTATGGAAGAAGATTTGCCATTGCTTGACATAGATCCGGGAAAAGTACGTGCAAAAGCTTATGATATCGTACTTAACGGAAACGAGATCGGCGGAGGAAGTGTCCGTATCCATCAGGATGATATCCAGGAAAAAATGTTTGAAAAGCTTGGATTTACAAAAGAAGAGGCATATGAACAGTTCGGCTTCCTTCTGAATGCATTTAAGTACGGAGTACCGCCTCACGCAGGGCTTGCATACGGACTTGACCGTCTGGTTATGCTGATGGCTAAAGTGGACAGCATCAGGGACGTGATCGCCTTTCCTAAGGTGAAGGATGCCTCCTGTCTGATGACCCAGTCTCCGGGACAGGTAAGCGAGGCACAGCTTAAGGAGTTAGGTCTGGAAATAGAAGAGGAAGAATAAAATGGAGCTTACCATACTGACATTTTTGATCGTTTGTCCATTGGTATTTTTGGCGAGCTTTGTAGATGCAGTTGCAGGCGGGGGCGGTCTGATCGCCCTGCCTGCATATTTATTAGCGGGAGTACCTATGCATAACGCCATTGCCACAAATAAGCTGTCCTCTTCCACGGGCACGGTCTTTTCTACCGTGCGTCTTTGCAGGAATAAATTCGTGGACTGGGGACTTGCATTTCCCTGTATCTCTATGGCACTGCTGGGTTCCTACATAGGGGCAAATCTGGCGCTTTGTGCCAGTGACACTCTGCTTCGGTGGATGCTGATACCGGTTCTGCCTATTGTCTGCTTTTATGTGCTGAGAAAAAAGGAAATCGGAGATAACAGCGGCGTATCGATCAGCAGGAGGAAACAGTGGGTGATTTGTGCGTTTTCCTCTCTTGCAGTGGGGTGCTACGATGGCTTCTATGGTCCGGGAACGGGTACTTTCCTGCTGCTTTTATATACCGGAGCGGCAAAGATGGATGTCCGCAGGGCTTCCGGCAATATGAAGCTGGCGAATCTGTCCTCTAACGTAACGGCGCTGGTTGTGTTTTTGTTCAGCGGAAAGATCATTTTTCCTCTGGGACTGGCGGCTTCTGTCTTTTCTATCGCCGGTCATTATATAGGGGCGGGAATGGTCATGAAAAACGGCAGCAGGATTGTAAAACCTTTGATCCTTGTGGTCATGGCGCTCTTGTTTATAAAAATTATATTTGACTTATAAAAAGGTGCGTCTGTGCATGAAATGATACTGCACAGACGCACCTTTTTAAGTTATTCTTCTGAAGAAGATTCTTCTGTTATAGTTTCTTCATATTCTGTGTCTCCGGTATCTTCCGTGTCCCCTTCTTCTGACACCGGTGTGGTGATTAATGTACCAAAGATGGCGTTGCCAAGTTCATTCGTGTCGTTTTGAAGCTTCCATTGAGCGCCGTCGTTGACCAGGGTAAAGGTCGCAGGAGAGGTGGTGACCGAATCATTTTCCTCTATACTGTTTAAAAGAAGCTCATAGGACTTCCGGTAACGGTTTTCTGATCCATCGATGACCGCGTCGGGAGAAGAAAGGTAGGCATCCAGTTCTTCCTGGTAAGAGGAGAGGATAGAATCACTGTCAAAGGTGGTGATCTCCGTCTCTATGGACGCAGTATAGCCATCTATGGAAGTTTTCGTTACTTCATAGTTAAAACATTTATGTACTTGTTCTACAAGAGCGGACGCAATGGCCTGCTTGGCTTCATTGGAGGTGTTTAAAATGCTCTCAACGCCAAGATAATTGCTCATTTCATCTGTATCCATTGTTTTAAGGGTATTTAAATAGACTGCCAGGGTATCCTCAGGTGGTAGGATATCGGGGTCAGACAGATATGCCGTAAGACCGCCGACAAGGTCATTCTCTAGAGAATGTGTACGCTTAATTTCCCAATCGTCTTTTTCACCGCCGTTGTTTACAAGCTGCATGGTACAGTCTGTCTCAACGGTCTCGTATGTATTTTCCTTCAGCAGGCTGTGGAGGATCATATAACGCTCCTCGAGGGAGAAAGTGTTTTCTTCTGTATTTTGGGAATCTTTTTCTGCCGATTGAAGGATCTCTTGACGAAGTTCTTCCTCTGTGAAATCTTCAGCCAGAATCTTTGCATCCATGGTTGTAAGACGTATGGAGGCTTCGGCAGTTTCGTTTTCTTTGTCGACGTCAATATCCAGAATTTTATAGTCAAAGTTCTGGAAGAAAAGTGAAAAGACTTCATTCACTTCCTCAGGTAATCCATTGTCCTTTGAGGCGTCGGGAAAAAGTTCTTGGTAGGAGATATACTTTTGTGTCGTTTTCGTATCCAGATTTTTAAGCAAATCCAGTTCACTTATGATTACTTCCTCTACATCTGTCTTATCCACGTGGGAACAGCCGATACCGATTACGGCGAGGATAACCAGAAGAAATGGAAGCAGACGTTTCGTAATCTTCATACGAGTTCTTTCCTTTCCAAATTATTCCTCCTTATTCTAACAGATTATGAAGAAAAAGTCAAAAAAGCCTAAAATATGTACAGATATTATAAAAAAAAGATGAATTTTTTGTGAAAAATGAAGTGATTTCCCGCAAGACTTTCCTTTTGAATCAGAATCTGGTATGATAAAACAATGAAAATATTGATAAGAGAGAAACGATAGGAGGTAAATATGAAGAAAGGCATTTTTGCTGTCGGGGGGATTCTTGTTGCCGCCGCAGTGGCAGGCGGCATCTATTGGTTTGGGATTCGTGACAGCAGTCAGGATGTGGCTGACGGAGAGAGCGCCTATGTATCCAGCGTCAGTACGATTACAGGATATTCCTCCGGAACCGTAAATAGATACGCAGGAGTGGTAGAGCCTCAGGAAACGGTAGAGGTAAAGATTGAAAGTGACCGTAAAGTGACTGAGGTACAGGTGGAGGAAGGCCAGGAAGTAAAACAGGGGCAGCTCTTATTTGAGTATGATCTAAGCAGTATCCAGCAGAGCCTTCAGGAACAGCAGCTTGCTCTTGACCGCTTAAAAAATGAGGCGTTAAGCCTTCAGGAACAGATCACTACCCTGGAAAATGAGAAAAAGCAGGCCAGTCAGGATAATCAGTTGTCTTACACCATAGAAATTGAGACAAACCGGATGAATCTGCAAAAGAACCAATATGACCAGAAGAGTACCCAGGCACAGATCGAACAGCTTCAGAACGCAACTGCAAATACAGAAGTGCGCAGCGAAATCGATGGTGTGATCCAAAAGATCGATACCACGAAACTGACTACTGATGCCGGAGACAGTCTGGATCAGACTTCCAGTTATGATATGTCAGGGATGGACGGAAGTGCCAGCGATGCTTTTATTACAATATTAAGTACAGGCGCATACCGTATTAAGGGATATGTAAATGAACAGAATATTCAGTATATCTCAGAAGGCGTGCCGGTTATCATCCGTTCCCGTGTGGATGAAGAGCAGATATGGAGAGGAACAGTAGGCGTAGTGGACAGAGAGAACGCTACTACGGAGAATAGCACGACATCTATGTATAGTATGGACACCTCAAACAGCCAGACAACGTCCAGCACCTATCCTTTCTATGTGGAACTGGATTCTTCAGATGGATTGATGCTGGGACAGCACGTTTACATAGAGCTCGATAACGGACAGGAGGACCAGAAGGCGGGTCTTTGGCTGAGCGAGTTTATGATCGTGGATGCGGACAGCACAGACCCGTATGTATGGGCTGCGGACGAGGATGGACGATTGGAGAAAAGAGAGGTCATTCTCGGACAGTACGATGAAGGGTTAAGTGAATATGAGATCGTTGAGGGACTTACTTTAGAGGATTCCATCGCATATCCTGCAGAAAATCTTCAGGAAGGAATGGCTACGGTCTCCAGTGATGAGTCCTTTGGAATCACTGCCGGGGATACATCCATAGGGGATGACAGTGTAGATATGGAAGCAGAGCCGGATGCAGGCGGTGAAGTCATTACCGACATGAATGGCGAGATCGTGGAATCTTCCGATTCCTCCGGAGATCTGCCCGACGAAGAACTGGTGCCTATAGAGGACGCGCCGGGGTCAGAGGAAGCTGCAGCAGAAGATGTGGAGGTAGCAGAATGATCTTGGAATTAAAAGGAATCTATAAGGAATATCAGCAGGGAAAAATGACGGTTCCAGTATTAAAAGATGTAAATTTTTCCATGGAAGAAGGAGAATATGTGGCGATCATGGGTCCGTCCGGTTCCGGTAAAACCACGCTTATGAATATCATAGGATGTCTGGATCAGGCTACAGAGGGAAGTTTTATCCTGGACGGAAAAGATATCCGTTCCTGCTCAGAGAACGAGATGTCGGATATCCGTCTCCATAAAATCGGATTTGTATTCCAAAGCTTCCATCTTCTGCCGCGCCAGAGCGCTCTTGCAAATGTAGAGATGCCTTTAAATTATGCAAAGGTTCCCAAAAAGCTTCGCCGGGAAAAAGCATTAAAGGCTCTGGATCGTGTAGGGCTTTCCGATCGTGTGGAATTTCGGCCGAACCAGCTTTCCGGAGGACAGATGCAGCGTGTGGCCATTGCCAGGGCGATCGTGAACAGTCCCAAACTGCTCCTTGCAGATGAGCCTACAGGAGCCCTGGACAGTAAATCCGGGGCGCAGGTGATGGACTTATTTAAAAGATTGAATGAGGAGGGCGTAACGGTACTGATGATCACGCACGACCCGGAGATCGCATCCCATGCCAGACGCGTAGTGACCATACGTGATGGAGTGCTGCGGGAGAAAGAGGTGAGGGAATGAGCAAGGTAAAAAAAGTCATTATCGGTATCCTGGTAGTGGCTTTGGCGGCAGGCGCAGTTTCTGGCGGTCTGCTGTATATAAGGCGGATGAACGAGACAGAGGTAATGGTCGTAGATGTGGGAAGCGTCACAGGAACCTATTATTCTGATGAGACTACCCTGGACGGACAGATCACTACAAATGTTTCACAGAATGTGAGCGTGGATTCGGATATGATCGTGCAGGAAGTCTATGTGGAAGAAGGCAGCCAGGTATCAGTAGGCGATCCCCTTGTATCCTTTGATACGACGCTTGTGGAAATGGAATTAAATATTGCACGTCTGAAAAAACAGCAGCAGGAGCAGAATCTGACTGCGGCAGTAAACAGGCTGAACAGCCTGCGAAACGGCGGTCCTATTGAAGAAACGGATGGTTCCTACTATAATGCAGATAATCTGGATAGTTCAGATTCTGACGTAACGATTACGGATCCGGATGAGGAACTAAGTCCGGTTGCTTCCGCAGGAAACGGGGAAAACGGCGGATATCTGGCAGCCGTTATGCAGCCGCTTCTTTTGACCGGTTTGTATGAGGGAAACATTTTTGATGACGGAAGCGGACAGGATGATAGTGCAGAAGAGGAAGGCGGGGAGACAGGCGGAGAGTCAGGAGATTCTCTTGATGACATCTTTGATTCTGGTGTGGAGGATGACGCGCCTACGCCTTCCCCGCAGCCATCGCCTACATTGACGCCTACCCCTGCACTGGATGACGACACAGATTATTTTGATCCTTATTTTACAGATGGAAACGATGATATCCACGATGGAGATCCGGAGTTCTATTCAAAACTGGACGAAAATTCCCTTCCGTTTAAGGGAAGCGGAACGGAGGAAGATCCTTATATATTTTTATGTGGATCTGCAAAGGGGCTGGTGACAGTGACCGGCGGTTTTTTAAATAAAATGGCCGGTTATACAGCCGATGGCTCTAAAATTGAGAAAGAAGGCGGATATTGGTATCAGCTTGAATTTCACCAAAATGATACGATTACAAATTTTGCAGACCGTACAGAATCCTGTATCGGATATTATCTGATAGACGGAAGCACGCTGGAGAAGCCGGTAGATATGCTGATAGAGACAGAGTTTACTATTGAGGAGGCCTCCCAGTATGAAGAAAATCTGGAACCGGAATATCCTGATGACAATATAGACGGAGGATCAGACGGCACGGTAACGACAATGACAAGAGAAGAAGCCATCAAGATACAGCAGAACCGGATCAATAACCTGAAGCTTGACATTCAGGAAAGTGAGATTAATATAGGAAAACTGGAAAAAAGCGTAGAGAAAAAGATGATCTACAGCAAGCTTGAAGGAACTGTTTCCCATGTGGGAAATGCAGTTACCGCATCTTCTGATGGGGAAGCCTTTATTACTGTGCAGAGCCGGGATGGATTTTATGTGCGAGGTTCCATCAGCGAACTGATGCTGGAGAAGATAGAGGAAGGCATGACCATAAACTGTATGAGCTACAGTGAAATGGGAATGGGCGGATTTGAAGCTGAGATAGTAGATATATCGGATTATCCAATGGAATCTACAGGTTTTTATTACGGAATGGGAAATCCAAATGTTTCCTATTACAGTTTCAGCGCTGTGGTGTCAGATAAATCTTTGCAGTTTTCTGATATGGAATATGTTACAGTCACATTGCCAAGTGAGGATCTCCCGGAAGGAAGCTTTATTATACAAAGAGAATTTGTCCTGACGGAGAACGGAAACAATTATGTTTACAAGGAGGAAGACGGAGTGTTAAAACGCCAGCTTCTCTCAGTAGGAGGCAGTGTAAACGGAGGCTATTATGTCCTTGTCAAGGGCGGGCTTTCCATGGATGATAAGGTAGCCTTTCCTTATGGAAGCGACATCAAGGAAGGCGCGAAGACAAGAGAAGTTACTTTAGAGGAAATGTATGGTTACTAAAAAGGAGGGATTTCATGATTGAGAATATCAGACTGTCATTTCAGGGAATCTGGTCCCATAAGATGAGATCCTTCCTGACAATGCTGGGTATCATTATTGGTATCGCTTCAATTATTGCCATTGTATCTACAATTAAGGGAACCAGTGAGCAGATCAAGGAAGACCTGATCGGCGCCGGGAATAATACGGTAAGTATTACGCTGTATGACGGAGATAATCTGTACGATACCGAAATGGGGATGTCAGGCGGGACGCCCCCGATCATTTCCCAGGAACAGAAGGATAAGGTACTTGAGCTGGAGCATGTAGAAAACGCAACGTTTTATTACAGCCGCTCGTATACCACAAGCGTATATTATCAGAATACAGCATTCCAGGGAGGAACGGTATACGGGATTGATATGAATTACCTTGATACCTGCGGTTATTCGGTACAGCTTGGAAGAGGTTTTGTACAGGAAGACTACGACGGGTATAATAAGGTGGCGCTGGTGGACAGCAATGCGGCAGAAAATCTTTTTTCCGGGGAAAATCCTATTGGAAAGACCATAGAGATTGGCTCAGAACCTTTTATTGTGGTGGGCGTGGTTCACCAGAATGAGGATTTTCTTCCCAATATAGAAGATATTTCACAGTTTTACGAGTATTTTCAGACTATGATGGGAAGCATCATGATCCCAAGCAAGAGCTGGCCCATTGTTTTCAGCTACGATGAGCCGGAGAATGCCATCGTCAAGGCGGACAGTACAGATAATATGAGTAGTGCCGGAAACGCGGCGGCAGAGGTTTTAAAAGAGGGAATCGTAAATACGTCCAATACAAATTTTGAGTACCGTGCGGACGATGTGATGGAGAGGGTGCGTAACCTTCAAAGGCTCAGTGAAAGCACAAATCAGCAGCTTATCTGGATTGCCAGTATTTCTCTTTTAGTAGGAGGAATCGGTGTAATGAATATCATGCTGGTATCCGTCACGGAGCGAACCAGTGAGATCGGCTTAAAGAAGGCGATCGGAGCTCGTAAAAAGACGATTATGATCCAGTTTTTAACAGAGGCATCGGTTCTTACCAGTATCGGCGGGGTTATCGGCGTTATATCGGGAATCGGCCTTTCCAGGGTAGTCGCCCGGGTATCGGGCTCTCCTACGGCGATCAGTATTCCGGCGATTATAGGATCAGTGGTCTTTTCCATGATGATCGGATTGATTTTCGGACTGCTGCCGTCTTATAAGGCGGCGAACTTAAATCCCATTGATGCGCTGCGAAGTGAATAAAAATAAAGCGGGTGATTTGCCCGCTTTATTTTTTTCGAAGTTTTTGCAAATGTTTATTTTGGCTGTTTATCAGTGGCAACAGGAAGGCTGACCAAAAAGGTCGCCCCACCGCCGGGGGTGTCTTTTACCCGGATCGTCCCATGGTGAAGAAGCAGGATTTCTCTGGCAATGGAAAGGCCCAGACCGAAATGCTGCTTATCTTTTCTGGCGGAATCTGCCCGGTAAAACCGTTGAAATACAGAATCCTTGGAACTGTCAGGAATTCCGGGACCATTGTCCGCCACAGAGAGAAGAAAAGCCTTTTCATTTTTTGAAAGAGAAAGAGTAATCCGGCCTTTTTCTGGCACATAGCTTATGGCGTTGTCCATCAGGATGGAAAGAACCTGAGAGATTCTGGAGGAATCGCAGGGGCAGGGCGGGAGCGGCTCGTCGGGAAGCTGAATGGAAAGGACAAGCTTTTTTTCCCGGGCGATTGGCTCGTATTTTTCATAGGTCTCCAGGATAAGGGTATCCAGTTCACAGGGAGCAGGAAGCATTTTCCAGGAATGATTGTCTGCATTTGCCAGAGAAAGCATATCGTCTACCAAATGGGCCATGCGGTCGCTTTCTTTTTGAATAATAGAAGTAAAATGGCCGGTTTCTTCCGGGGTGGCTTTTTCCATGGCAGAGATACTGGAACGGATCACCGCCAGAGGAGAACGAAGTTCATGGGAGGCAGAGGCAATAAATTCCGTCTGCCTTTTTCGGCTCTTCTCTATGGGTACAAGCATTTTTCGGGTAAACAGCCAGGAAAAGATAAAAAGTGCAATGACAGCGACAAGTACCGCGCAGGCAAAGGCAAGACGCATGAGCAGAAGCTGATGGTTAAGAGCATCTACGGAATATAAGAAGATTACACTTAAGGTTCCGCTGGATTTTGGGATTAAAGCAGTGGCCACGTAGTAACCATCCATCTGGAATTGTTCACTTTGGGTGAGCGCCTTAACTGAGGCAAGGTTTTCAAGATCAAGGGCATAGATTTCCCGGGAGATAGAAGCAGCCTCTTCAAAAAGTTTGGTGTCCGATGTCTTTTCGTTTAGTTTGTCGTAGAATAAAGGTTTGTTATTATCGTAGATCGCCATTTTTATTCCATAATTGCTCCTGGCCTGGGAAAGCCATTGATGGGAAATGATAGACTGGCTTTCCAGGTAGGCGATACAGGAACCTACATTATTAGAAAAGGTAGAATAGCTGTTCTGGCGCAGGCTGGATTCCGCTATAAAAAGACAGATCAGGGTCATAGCGATCAGGATTGCGCTTGTGATCACTGTGGAAAACATTGTCATTTGTATGTGCAGTTTTTTAAACATAAAAATATCCTTCTTCCTGTTATAATGAGTGAGAAAAAATTTTTCTTATGGTTCCTATCATACCATAGAAATCTTTAAGGTTTCTCTAAAAATGATGAGAAACAGAAAAAATATAAAAATTTGATTTTAGAGATAATTTAGAGAAAAGCCTGCTATGATGTGGACAATCAAGAAAAGGAGGTCAAAAAATGAAACGCAGAAAAAAACTGACAAAAGGAATTGCCATGACTGCTGCAGTGGCATTAGCCATTGGCAGTATGAGCATATACAATGGAGAAATGGCTGCGGCATCCAGTCAGGATGAAGCGGCACAAGATTCTTCCCAAAACGGCCAGGAACAGGCAATGGGCCGGTATATGGAGGAAGATGTCCAGCTGCCGGAAGGGTTCAGCGCCATAGAAGCTGTGGCGGTACTGGATGACGGCAGGCTGCGGATCTGCGGTTACGATGGAGACAATGATTTCGTCTATGCAGATTCTTCAGATGGAGGCGAGACCTGGACAGAAGGCGTTTCCCTTTATGAACTTTTTGGGATTGACAGTTCCAAGTATTCCATAAGTTTTCCCAAACTTGCCAAGGATGGAGGAATCTTTGCCACAGCTTTGGACCTTACGGCATCGGACGAGGATGCTATAGCATCCGGAAGGTATTTTTATGCCAATAGCGCAGGGGAAACGAAAGAACTGGATCTGGCAGATAAGATGGGGAACGGATTCGGATTCAGCAGTGCTTTTACGGACCGGGGGACATTGCTTTTGGCGGTGCTGGCGGACGGTGTGATCGAGGTGGATCTTTCCGATGGCAGTGTTCTGGGAGAATATGAAAAGGGTGTTATGCTTTCTTATTTCTTTGCCATAGGAAACCGGCTGGTTACGGTAAGCACAGACGGAATCCATTATTATGATCTGGAATCCGGACAGCCCATAGAGGACCAGCAGGCGCTGACGGAACAGATTTCTTCTGACAGCTCCAATCTGCAGCTAATGGGTGTGGGACAGTATCCTGTGGTAGCTGTTGCTGGGGATGAGGAGGACAGTATGTTCTTTGCAGACGGCCAGGGTGTGTATCGGTATGTATTCGGCGGAAGTGTGACGGAACAGATCATCAATGGAAGCCTGAACAGCTTAAGTTCCCCGGATCTGTCCCTGGTAGAGATGGCTATGGATGCAGAGGGAAGATTTTACCTTGCGGTAAGGGATTACAGCCAGGGCTCAGCCAGCCCGGCAAGGCTTCTGCGTTATGAATATTTCCAGGATACGCCTGCGGTTCCGGATACAGAACTTACAGTATATTCCCTGACAGACAACAATCTTTTGCGGCAGGCGGCGGCATCCTTCCAGAAAGCAAATCCGAATATCTATCTGAATCTCCAGACTGGAATGTCCGGCGATGATGCAGTGACTGCCAGCGATGCCATAAAAGCGCTGAACACGGAGATTATGGCAGGAAAGGGACCAGATATCCTAATTTTGGACGGTATTCCGGAAGATACTTATATAGAGAACGGCATGCTGGAGGATTTAAACGGTATTCTTGAAAATACAGAAGGAGGGATACTGGAAAATATTAAAAGTGCCTATACCCAGGAAGATGGCTCCGTTTACTGTATGCCGCTGCGGTTTGGAATTCCTATGATCCAGGGAAAAACAGAGGATGTAAACGGGGTTACGGATTTAAAGAGCCTTGCAGATATGCTGGAGTCTCATAAGGAAGAATACAGCAATACCAAGATGCCGATACCTTTGGTTGCCTCTCCGCAGGTTCTGCTTCAGGGACTGGCGGATACCAGTTCACCTGCATGGCTCAATGAAGACGGTACCCTAAACGAAGAAAAAATTTCAGAATATCTGGAGCAGGTAAACCGGATTTACCAGACTTATGCAGAGACTATAGAGGGGATGCTTTCCCAGGAGGAAATCACTTCCCTGTCGGAATATGACAGAACCTCTTATACAGTCAGCGCAGGAAGTATAAATCTTTTAGAGGGTATTTTTGTCGCCAGCTTAGGGGGACTGTATTCTGCAGATGAACTTTCCTTTGTTTATTCTACGGAACAAAAGGATGCTTCTTTTACCAGCGGTTTATGGAACGGGCAGGCGGAAAATGTGTTTATCCCATGTTCCGTGATCGGCATCAGCGCCAAAGCCCAGGAAAAGGAAGCGGCGGAACAGTTCGTACAGTTTATGTTCAGCCAGGAATGTCAGGAAATATCAGGTACAACAGGACTTCCGGTAAACCAGGCAGCATATGAAGGGGATACCTATTGGGATTTAGGCGGAAAAGACGGCGTGGTCTCCATCATGAGTTCTTCCAATATGGAAACCGGAGAAACCATAGATATGGAAATCCTGCAGCCCTCTGATGAGGCCATAAGTAAGATCCAGGAGCTTGGAAAAACACTTAAGGTTCCATCCAGGACAAATGAGATCATTTTAAATGCAGTAGCAGAAGCCGGCGCGCGCTATCTGAACGGAGAGATCGGACTTGAGGAAGCTGCACGTGCAGCCATCCAGGAAGTAAATCTCTACCTGTCAGAATAAAAGAGAAAAAGAAAAATAAGAGAAAGGCACATCCTTACGGAAAGAGAAAGGATGTGCCTTTTCTTTATAAAAAAGATCCTGCTTTTAAGGATAAAGCAGGACCTCAAGCTGATAACCCACTCCCCGGACGGTTTTTAACACCAGGGAACTGTCCACAGATTTTAGACGGCGCCGGAGAAAATGAATGTAATTGTCCAAATTTCCTTCTTCCACATCGCTGTCCATACCCCACACCCGGTTTAAAAGAAGCGTTCTTGTGAGAGTCTGACCGGGATTGCGAAGAAAAACTTCCAGTAATGCTCCTTCTCTTTTGGAAAGGGTACATTCCTTTTTTTCTTTAAAGAGACGGTTGCTCTCCGGGTCAAAGGAAATGTCCCCAAGCTTTAAAATAGAGGAATCGTCCCATTTTCCAGGGCGGCGCATCAAGCAGCGGATGCGCGCCAGAAGTTCCTCAACGGCAAAAGGCTTTACCATGTAATCGTCTGCGCCGCAGTTAAGCCCGGTGATTTTATCGTTTAGTTCCCCAAGGGCAGTGAGAAAGATTACCGGCGTAGATACATGGGTACGTCTGGCTTCCCGTAAAACGGAGACTCCATCCATAGATGGGAGCATACGGTCCAAAATGACCAGATCATGAATATTTTCCTGCATATAATACAGGCCTTCCTCACCGTCGTGACATACATCTACCAGGAAATCTTCTTTTTCCAGACGGTATTTGGTGGCTTCGCATAATTCTTTATCATCTTCGATCATTAAAATTCTCAAATTTATCCCTCCAGATCCTGCTTTTACTCTGAACCCGATTTTTTTCATGCAGAGTAGTTCTAATAGAATCTTATTTTAACATAAAAACCTCTAAATTATCTCTAAAATTACAGATATGGAAAAGAAGGGGAAACGGGAGAGATTTTAAGATGATCCTTTAGAGAAAGTTTAGAGATTGCTGTGCTATCTTAGACACAGTGAAGGAAGTGAAAAAATTTATGAAAAAACGTCAATTAAAAGGATTGTTGTTCTTACTCCCAAGTTTTGTGGGAGTCTGCGTGTTTTGGGTGATCCCATACATAGATGTGTTCCGCAGGTCTTTTTTCAGCGCGGTAACTCAGGAGTTTACTGGACTTGAAAATTACAGGGTGATTTTTTCCAACCAGGCCTTTCGCCTTGCATGTAAAAATACCCTGCGGTTTTTTGGAATCTGTATTCCGATACTGGTTGCCCTGTCTCTTTTTGCGGCAGTGATCATAACCAGGCAGAAGAAATGGATGCAGCTTATAAAGAGTATGTTCCTTCTGCCTATGGCGATTCCAGTGGCATCGGTGGTACTTTTGTGGAAGGTACTGTTTCATAACCAGGGCCTTTTAAATCATCTCCTTTCTCTTTTTTCCATAGAAGGAGTGAACTGGATGAACACCGGAGCGTCCTTTTCTGTGCTTGTGGTGAGCTATTTGTGGAGAAATTTAGGCTATGACATCATACTTTGGATTGCGGGGCTTTCCGCTATATCCCAGTCTTTATACGAAGCGGCAAGAGTAGACGGGGCAGGAGAGTGGAGATGTTTTACGGATATCACCCTGCCGAACCTTCTGCCCTCCTTATTTACCATTGTGGTACTGTCTCTGTTAAATGCGTTTAAGGTGTTCAGGGAAGCCTACCTGGTGGCCGGGGATTATCCACAGGAAGATATGTATCTTCTCCAGCATCTTTTTAATAACTGGTACAGGGAGCTTTCTATGGATAAAATGGCTGCCGCTGCAGTTGTAACGGGGGCGGTGATATTAGTGCTGATCCTGATTCTGCAAAAGGCATGGGACAGGGGGGAATGAAAAAATGAGAAAGTTATTGACTGGACTGCTGTTTCTCCTGGCGCTGGCAGCGGTTTTTCCTGTGGTATTTCTGCTGGTGGGCTCCTTAATGGGAGATGCAGAGCTTACAGAGCTTTTAAGGCCTGTACTGGCAGAAGGAGAAGGATATGCTTCCTGGAGGCTGCTCCCTATGTATCCCACGCTGCGGTCTTATGTGGAAGTGCTTTTGGATTCCCCGGAATTTTTTGTTATGTTCTGGAATTCGGTAAAGATTACCTTTGGGGTGCTGGCGGGACATTTTTTAATAGGAACTACGGCTGCCTGGGGATTTGCGAAATTTAGGTTTCCAGGGAAAAAAATTCTATTTACCATTTATATCGCTCTTATGATGATGCCGTTTCAGGTAATGATGTTAAGCAATTATCTGGTCTTAGACAGGCTTCATTTATTAGATACCCACGGGGGCATTATCCTTCCCGCCATCTTTTCTACCTTTCCGGTATTTATCATGTATCGGTTTTTTGAGGGGATTCCGGAAAGCCTTTTGGAATCTGCCAGGCTGGATGGGGCAGGGGAGATCAAAATTTTTCTAAAGATCGGACTTCCCCTTGGCTCGCCGGGAATCATCTCTGCCATGGTTCTGGGATTTTTGGAATATTGGAATTTAATCGAACAGCCTATGGCATTTTTAAAAACAAAGAGCCTATGGCCTTTATCCTTGCTTTTGCCGAATATTAGTCTCAATGATGCGGGAATGGCCTTTGCCTCTTCCGTGATCGTACTGCTTCCGGCACTGCTGGTATTTCTTGCTGGGCAGGATTATCTGGAACAGGGAATCATTGCCACAGCCTTAAAAGAATAGCAGGGAAAAAGGCGTTTCTCGGGGGAGTGTGCAGAAAAAAGAGGTTTGCCAAGGAGGATAGATAAGGAATGAAACGACAGAAATTATTAAAATGGTTTATCATGTTTTTTGTGGTCATGGTGCTTTTTACATTTTTATCCAGGGCGGCGGATTCCGTAAATGTGGCTAAGGTACAGACCAGCACCATTCAGAATAAAATGGTTTCCCATGTGGTAGAAGGTACGGGAAGGGTAGAAGGTACAAAAGAGAGAGCGGTATTTGCCAGGGAAGGTATGAAGGTGGCCCAGGTGCTTGTTCAGGAAGGAGAAACCGTGGAAAAGGGGCAGGTTCTTTTAAGCCTTTCCGCTTCTTCCATAAAGGAAGCTATAGAGTCAAAAGAGGCAGAGCAGGGGGAGCTTGCCTTAAAAGTCCGTGATCTGGAAAGCCAGGCAGGGGTGGACAGCGCCAATAAAGCAAAAGAACTTGAAAGAGCAGAGGAAAATTACCGGGTAGCTGTAGAGAACGGCGATATCAATATGGCAAATGCCCAGATGGAGGTGGATGTGGCAAAGCAGAAGCTGCAGAACTATTTAAATAATAAAGGATTTATGAGCGATGGGTCAGATTCTTCTACAGAACAGGCGCTTCGGGATGATGTGCGCGCCAAGCAGGAATCCCAGAATCAGGTGATCATGAACCGGAACCAGGAGGTACTGGAGGCAAAAAGGGCAATTGAGGATGCCAAGGAAGAGGAAGCAGCAGACAGTGAACTGGAAACGACGAAAAATCAGTTGGAGACGGTACAAAAAGAATTAAAAACTCTGAATAAGCTTAAGGAGCGAAAAGGAAGAGTGACAGCGCCTTGCGACGGAGTGGTGAAGACCATCGCATCCGCTACAGGGAGCACCACTACAGAGGAGGCCGCAGTTATCCTGTACATGCTGGGCGGAGAGCTGCGTATGGAAGGTACGGTCCGGGAAGAGGACCTGGAATATGTGCAGACAGGAGGAAGCGCTGTTTTAAAAGGCAGCAGCGGTACCCAGGTGGAGGATGCAAAGATCCAGAGTATCAAGGAAGATGAAACAGACCCAAACAATAGGATCGTTACGGTGAGCGTACCGGAGAATACCCTTGCTATAGGTGAAAGTGTGGAATTTACCATTACGATGGATGCAGGTCCCTATGCTACAAGCATTCCTTTAACCGCTTTATATGAAGAAAACGGAACTAATTATGTGTATGTGGTGGATACGGAAAATTCAGTCTTAGGTGAGGTGCAGGTAGCCAGACGGGTGGATGTACGTGTACAGGATAAAAATGAATCTGTGGCGGCTCTTGTAAACGGAGCAGTGGCGAATACAGAACAGGTCATCGTCTCTTCAGACAGGGCCATAGAAGACGGCAGCCGGGTACGGCTGCAGGAGAATTGAGCGGCAGGACCCAGACCGCCCTGATAAAAAAGGGAAGGGGTCTGGTGCTGGTACTTTTGGTTTTTGTGTGCTATTTTTTTAGTTTGAAGGCTTATATTAGTATAGAACCTTCATACGGGGTGTCTGTGTTTTTATCGGATAGCTGTCCGGACGGCGCCCGGGTAACAGAGATCCTTAAAATGGAGGAAGAAAAGGAGAACCCTTTAGGTCTGTGTTTTTATTATGAAGGAGGATTTGGGACGGTATACGAAGAAGAATATAACAGACAGACGAAGGTGCTCGCGGCAGGCATATCTGGAGAGGCATTTCTCTACGACTGGCGGGCAAACGGGTTTGACCAGGAAGATACCAGCGGGTGCTTGATCGATGGGAAAACAGCCCAAGAGCTTTTTGGAACTACCTCTGTTATTGGAAGGAAGATCACATATGGGGAGGATACCTATCAGATCCGCGGCGTCCTTCCGTTAAAGAACCAGATGTTTTTGCATCATCCAAAAGAGCAGGATGCAGTGTATACGAAAGTGTTTGTAGAATACAAAGATGGGGAAAGCATAGAAAATATAGTTTCCCAGTTTTTGATGAGCTATGGGCTGACGGGAACGATCGCAGAGGGAGAGATCCTGGAAAAAGGAGCTTTGCTTGGGCTTTGCTTTCTTCCGGGGCTTATGTTTCTTACATTTTTTATTTATGCCGGACGGGAACAGAAAAAATGCGGAGAAAAGAATGCCGCCTGCTGGATTTGGAAAGGAATCCGTGTGGCTATGCTGGCGGCTGCGGCGCTGGTTTTATACTGGAATGTACAGATTCCCACAGACTGGCTTCCGGGGAGATGGTCGGATTTTTCTTTTTATCCGGAGAGGATACAGCAGGAGATAGAAAAAGTGAGACTTTACCTGATGCTGTCAAGAACAGCGGTACAGGCGGAAAATCTGATCCTGATCTGTAAAAGCGTTCTTCTGTCAGGGGTATCTTTTGTTTTAAGCCTGGGCATTCTTCTCTTTTACCGGGGAAGAGAAGGAATGTCCCAGGCAGAAAAATAAGTATCTGTTTAAAAGCCCAGCTTTTCTCCGCAGAGAACGACCTGGATACGGCCGGGAACCCTGGAAAAACGTGTTACAAGTATCTGGCAGCAGATACAGTCCGGACTTAAGCAGTCTGCACATACGCCTGTTTTCGCACAGGGAGTATTCGCTTTTACCCGGATGGCGTTTGGAGGAGAGGCAAGGGTGCGGACACGACAGACAGCTTCTTCTACAGAAGAACACATTTTATCCATGCTTGCAAGGATGATCACATTGGCAGGACCATGGCCGATGCAGGCGATACGGTTTGCTGCGCCGTCGATGTTTATAAGTTCACCGTCTTTGGTAAAGGCGTTTGTACTTGTAAGGAAATAGTCGCAGCAGACGATCTGGCCGTAAATGGCCCTGGATTCTTCCGGGGTCTTTGCGGATTTCCGGTCTATGGCGTTATAGGCGCCGTCTTTTACTGCCTGGATGATGCCTGCCTCTTCCATGGATTCCGATCCGCCCCAGCTTACGGAAGAACCTTCCGGGATGAGGGAAAGAACCTGCTTTTTCGCTTCTTCTATGGTGGGACAGTAATAAAATTTCATGTTCCGTTTCGTGAAGGCTTTGCTTAAAGTCTGGGCTGCCTTTTCATAACTTTCTGCTACATAGGTCATAGGATTATCCCCCTTTTTAGTTTTGGAAAATTATATCACAGCACTTTTACATTTTCAATTGAGATACAGGGAAAAATATGTTACACTGTAATGAACATGTTTCTGTTTACATGAAAAGTGTGGACGGCAGCGTATTTTTAATTCGATAGCTCATAGATTTGGAAAAGGAGAGTACGATATGGGAAAAATTGCCATTGTGACAGACAGTAACAGCGGCATAACACAAGAACAGGGAAGGGAACTGGGAGTTTCCGTTCTTCCTATGCCCTTTTACATTAATGAAAAGATGTATCTGGAAGGGATCACGCTTACCCAGGAAGAATTTTATGAACGTCTGAAAAACGATGAAAAGATTTCAACATCCCAGCCAAGTCCTGCGGAAGTTTGCGGACTGTGGGATAATTTGCTGAGAGAATATGATGAGATTGTCCATATCCCTATGTCCAGCGGACTTAGTAACTCTTGTGAAGCGGCAATGGTGCTTGCCAGAGAATATGACGGTAAAGTGCATGTAGTGGATAATCAGAGAATTTCCGTAACACAGCGCCAGTCTGTGCTGGATGCCCTGACCTTAAGAAATGCAGGAAAAAACGCGGCAGAGATAAAAAAAGTTTTAGAGGATGAAAAATTTGAGTCCAGTATTTATATTACAGTGGAAACTTTAAAATATCTGAAAAACGGCGGCAGGATCACACCTGCAGCAGCAGCTATCGGTACTGTGCTGAATTTAAAGCCTGTGCTGCAGATCCAGGGAGAAAAACTGGATGCCTACGCGAAAGTGCGCGGAAAGAAGCAGGCCAAGCGTGTGATGCTCAAAGCCATGGAGGAAGATCTTACAAAGCGTTTCGCTGCTTATGTGGCAAAGGGTGAGATGTGCCTGTATGTGGTATATTCCGGAACACCGGAAGAAGCGGAGGAATATAAGAAAGAAGTGGAAAATGCTTTTCCGGGATACGATATCTGGGTGGACAGGTTATCTTTAAGCGTGGCATGTCATATTGGAGACGGATCTCTTGCCATTGCCTGTGCGAAAAAGGTGACGGTATAAACAGGAAGCAGGAAATATAAAATACGAGGAGCAGACAGAGAATGGAAAAATTAATGGAACTTATGGATCAGGAGCTTTCAAAGGCATTTGAAAAAGCAGGATACGATCCTTCTTATGGAAAGGTGACGGTTTCTAACCGTCCGGATCTGTGCGAATTTCAGTGCAATGGAGCTATGGCTGGAGCCAAGGCTTACAAAAAAGCTCCTTTTATGATTGCAGACGATGTGGTCGCCATGCTTGGAAAGGATACTATATTTTCCAAAGCTGAGGTGGTAAAGCCTGGTTTTATTAACTTAAATGTGAAAGGTGAATATCTGGCTGAGCATTTAAATCAGATGGGGGCGGATAAAAAACTGGGTGTTAATGAGGCCAAGGAGCCGAAAACGATCATCATCGACTACGGCGGACCGAATGTGGCAAAGCCTCTTCATGTAGGCCACCTGCGCTCTGCCATTATCGGCGAGAGCATTAAACGGATTGGAAGATATGTGGGCCATAAGGTGATCGGTGATGTTCACCTGGGAGACTGGGGGCTTCAGATGGGCCTGATCATCACAGAGCTTAAACACAGATCTCCGGAGCTGGTATATTTTGACGATACTTACGAAGGGGAATATCCCAAGGAAGCGCCCTTTACCATCGGGGAACTGGAAGAAATCTATCCTTTTGCAAGCGCCAAGTCAAAAGAAGACGAGGAATATAAAAATGAAGCCTTAGAGGCAACCCATCTCCTTCAGATGGGAAAGAGAGGGTATAAGGCGTTATGGCAACACATTCTGAATGTGTCCGTAGCAGACCTTAAGAAAAATTATGAGAACTTAAATGTAACCTTTGATTTATGGAAATCTGAGGCAGATGCACAGCCTTATATTCCGGATATGGTGGAATACATGAAGGAAAAAGGCTTTGCCTATGAGGATGAGGGCGCTCTTGTGGTAGATGTGCAGGAAGAGAGCGATACCAAGGAGATTCCGCCCTGTATGATTTTGAAATCAGACGGCGCGTCTTTGTATACGACTACGGATCTGGCGACTATCGTAGAGCGAATGAAGCTCTTTGATCCAGATGAGATCCTTTACGTTGTGGACAAGCGTCAGGAGCTTCACTTTATCCAGGTATTCCGTTGTGCCAGAAAGACCGGACTTGTAAAAGAAGATACCAAACTTTCTTTCTTAGGATTTGGTACTATGAATGGAAAGGATGGGAAGCCCTTTAAGACCAGAGAGGGCGGCGTTATGAGACTGGAAAACCTGATTGCGGATATTAACGAGGAAATGTATAAAAAAATCGTGGATAACCGCAGTGTAAGGGATAAGGACGCAGGGGAAACGGCGAAGACTGTAGCTTTATCTGCTATAAAGTATGGTGATCTGTCAAATCAGGCGACAAAGGACTATATTTTCGATGTGGACAGATTTACTTCCTTTGAAGGAAATACAGGACCATACATCCTTTATACCATTGTGCGGATCAAATCTATTTTAAACCGTTATGTCCAGGAAGGCGGCAGCCTTTTAAGCGGAAAGCTTCTCGCTCCTGTAAACGACAGCGAGAAAGCACTTATGCTTTTGCTGTCCCGTTTTGGAGCTACTGTGGAAAATGCTTTTGAGGAAAAAGCACCTCATAAGATCTGCGCTTACATCTACGAGGTTTCCAATGCTTTTAACAGTTTCTACCATGAAACAAAAATCTTATCTGAAGAGAAACAGGAGCAGAAAGAATCCTTTATCCAACTTCTTATGCTGACGAAAAATGTTTTAGAGACCAGCATCGATATGCTGGGATTCTCCGCACCGGAGAGAATGTAAGGTGAAAAAGCGGCATCCCATGCTTGGCATGGGGTGCCGTTTGGGGTATATGGAAGTTTTGCAGAAAAAATCCATAAAATTTTATAAAATTAGTAGAGACAAAAAGAACAATATGTGCTATACTATATTATATCATTTCTGATCGCCGAAGTTCTTTCGGTGGGATTTCCAGTTTAAGATAAGCAGTAAAACAGAATGAAGGTGATAAAGATCAGTCTTACAGGAATTATTTTAAAGGGACGGTACTGTGTTCTGGAAAAAATAAAAAAGGGAGGAGAAGGGAGCCTCTATCTTGCCAGGGACTTAGAGCTTGGAATCATGTGGGCGGTTAAGGAAATTCCCTTAAGTGAAAAAAGGGAGGCGAAACTTTTGCGCCTTTTGGACCATCCGTCTCTTCCTAGAATGATAGATTATGCAGAAAGAGAAGACTTTTGCTATCTGGTCATGGAGTATATAAAGGGAAAGTCTTTGGAAGATGAACTTTTGGAGGGAAAAAAATACTCTTTAGAAGAAATCCTAGAGATTGGCTTTTTTCTTTGTGAGGTTCTGGAATATCTCCATACAAGAAAACCGCCTGTCTATTACGGGGATTTAAAGCCGGGGAATATTATGCGCTCGGCTAAAGGAAAACTTTATTTGGTGGATTTAGGAAGTGCGGTTTTCGGATATGCAGACCGGGTGCAGGACTGCCTTGGCACAAGGGGCTATGCGGCCCCGGAACAGTACCAGGGAAAAGTGGGGGCAGAAAGCGATGTGTATGCTTTTGGGAAAACCCTGCAGAAACTTTGCGGAAACAGAGTGTATGGATATGGGCTTTTGTATCCTGCTTTTGGCCGTCTTTTATGGAAGTGTATCCAGAAAAAAAGCAGCCGGCGTTATCAGAAAATGGATCAGGTAAAAAAGACGCTGGGTAAGGTAAAAGAAAGCAAAGCCAGGCTGAAGATGACGGCGGGTATTTCCCTGGCATGTATTTTATGCTTTCTTTTATTCTTTGTTTTCTTCCTTAATCCTAAGGAAAAACCGGATTTTACAGAGCGGCTTTCTAAAGTAACCAGTCTGTATTACACTCCCTCTTTTTTAAGGGGTGAAGGAGAGGAACGAAGAAGGATCTGTGAGAGCGTGGAAGAGAAGCTGCAGGCCCTTTTGGAAGAATATCCCAAGGAGGAGGCCCAGAGAAGGGTGCTCCTTCTCCTTGCCCTTAATGGAGAAATGCAGGGGAGAGAAGACCTGGCTGTGTTTTATTATGAGCAGATGAAAGTGTACCACTGGGAATTCAGAGAGACATACGGGGAATACGGGATTTATCTTTGGCGTATGGGAGAGGAGGAAAAAAGCGCGGAACTTTGGGAGGAATATAAGGACAAGGAGGCGAAGGGACAGCTTTCGGGAATAGAAACAAAAAATACGAAAGCCTGGATTTCGTTAATGGGAGAGGAGGATACAGAAAATGAAAAAGCGGGGGAATAAAAAGAGAAAGAATACAGGCAGGATGAAAAGCTGTCTTTTGGCTGCGGCAGCAGGGATTTTGTTTTTTACCTGCCGGACAGCGGCTATGGAGTTCGGAGGATTTGACATAGAGGTAGGCGAGGGAGCAAACACAGAATATCCGTCCGGATGGTATGAGATACCGGGAAACAGCGGGGCTGTGGTTGGGGAGGATAATGGTGTATATTGGGAAGACAACTGGCAGCAGGGTACAGATGACCTGTATGGAGAAGAACCATTCATAAATGGAAATCCTCCTGTATACTGGGAAGACCCTGCCTGGTGGGGAGAGGGGGGAACGCAGACGGATTCTTATATACAGGAATATCCCTATTCCTCTCAGTGGAATATGGAACAGAACAACAATGTGTATAGCGGCCAGTACAGTCAGGATACTATATGGGGAAACCAGGGATATGGACAAGTGAGTCAGGAAAGGGGGCAGAACAGTCAGAGCAATGGACAAAACAACCAGATAAATACGCAGAACCCGCAGGGCAATACTGTTACTGCTCAAGAGGCCGGCGGGCAGGTTCCTATTGTGTCCATAAGCCCGTCTGCGGAACCTGCATATTCTGTAACCCCTGTTTTAAAGGTAACTTTTACACCAACTCCTTCCCCAAGTCCTGCCCCAACGCCTTCACATATTCCTTCTCCTTCGATTTCCCTGACTCCTACAGTTACGCCTTATCCGGCTGAAAACAAAGAAAAAAACACAAAGCTTTGTTATTTAAAGGAGCAGATAGAACGAAAAGCTGCAAAGGGTCAGGTACAAATTTATATAGAATTTCAGGCACACTCACCGGTACAAGTAGTGTCTTTGCGGGTAAATGAAGAGGAATGGGACTGGAAATGGGAGGAAGAGGGAATCCTTGCCAAGGGCATTACAGAAAAAGAGACACTGTCCCTTGAATTGTTATCAATTTGTGAAAAAAATGATAAGGTGGAGATTTCCGTAGACGTTGCAGAGAAATAGTGCTATACTATTTTGAAAATCGGTTAAAAATTTCCATAAATCGAATAGATATCAGGAGGATATAATGTATAAGGCTATTTTATTTGATTTAGACGGAACTCTCACAGAATCAGGGGAAGGGATCACAAAGTCCGTGCAGTACGCCCTGGAAAAGCTTGGAAAGCCAGAACCAGACAGAGAAAAGCTGCGCGTCTTCGTGGGGCCGCCTCTTTTAGAACAGTTTATGAAATATGCAGATCTGGATGAGGAAACAGCCAGACAGGCAGTCACCTTTTACAGAGAAAGATATTCGGTTACAGGTATTTTTGAAAACCGTCCTTATGATGGAATCAAGGAAGTATTAGAGACTTTGGAAAACAAAGGCTATATCCTGGCAGTATCTTCTTCTAAGCCGGAATATTTCGTGGAGAAAGTGCTGGATCACTTTGATATGACGAAATACTTTAAAGTAGTGGTAGGCAGTGAGATGAACGGCGGAAGGACGAAGAAAGCAGATGTGATCGAAGAGACGTTAAGACGTCTCCATATGGAAAACCACAGGGACCAGGTGATCATGGTAGGGGATAAAGAGCACGATGTATTCGGTGCGAAACAGGCTGGTGTTTCCTGTGTAGCAGTCTCTTACGGTTACGGGACCATGGAGGAACTGGTAAATGCAGAACCTCTTCAGATTGTAAATTCTCCGGCGCAGCTTCTGGATTTTTTTTGCTGAGCCCTCTGCGTAAAGAAAGCCCCGTCAGAAAATGGTGGAGGGTAATTTGGCCGGTAGTAATGCACTTTTTGATTTTTCAGCTTTCAGGGAATCTGATCCTGCTTCTTTTGATGAGTTTATCTGGACAGCAGGGTATAACGGTCTATAATGAGAACGCGATCGCAGTTACAGGAGTGGCGGGCTTGTGTGTGCTTTTCCCTGCACTTTTTCTCTACAAAAGAGACCATGCAAGGCGGATGGCCGGCGGACTGCTTCCTGGTGTGGGAGAAAACCGTCTCTCTCTTTGGGATTGTGTTCTGGTACTCATACTGGGAGCCGGAGCTGCACACTTTTTTAGTATGGTTGTAAACATCCTGCAGATTTTTATCCGCTCGACTGCTTATCAGGAAAGCATTGCGCAGATCACGGAAGGAAAAAGCCTTCTTATGATGATTTTCTGGATGGGGATCATCGCGCCTATTTCTGAAGAAGTGGTTTTTAGGTGGCTGGTGTACCTGCGGTTGCGGGATTACATGAAGACCGGGGCGGCAGCAGTGATTTCCGGTGTGATTTTTGGGGTATACCACGGAAATATCGTCCAGGCGATTTATGCTTCCATAATGGGAATCCTTTTTGCCTATGTTCTGGAAATGACGGGAATTCTTTTAGGAAGCGTACTTTTGCATATAGGGGCAAATACATGGTCCTTGGTAGGCACAGAGCTTGCGGTGCAAATGACAGATCCTCAGACGATTGGCATTTTTGGGATGGGAATCCTTATACTCTTTATCTTTGCAGGTGTGATTTACGCCTACTTTTTAAAGAGAGGAAAAAAAAGACAGAAAAGATGTGTATAACTGGAAAAAACTGTTTTGTATTGACAAAGCAGTTTTTTTATGCTAACTTAATACTATACCCCGGTGGGGTATTAGAAATAAACAGATAAAGTCTTTTTAATATAGAAAGGAGCGCATATGAAAGCAGATAAACAGAAGATCACCCGGCTTTTAAAAACTGCAAGGGGCCAGATGGACGGAATCCTGCGCATGGTAGAGGAGGATCGTTACTGTATCGATATTTCCCAGCAGTTGATGGCTACAGAAGCCATTTTAAATAAAGTAAATAAAGAAATCCTCACTGCACATTTAAAAAATTGTGTCTCCAATGCAGAGACAGAAGCAGAGCGCGAGGAAAAGATTGACGAGTTGGTATCCATGCTTGGAAAGATCTTGAAATAGGTTAGATGCATGGAGATATAAAAAGGAGTGTATGGATCATAATGAAAGAAAAATTTGATGTGACAGGAATGACTTGCTCCGCCTGCTCGTCCAGAGTGGAAAAATGTGTTTCAAAACTGGATGGGATTGAGAATGTAAGCGTGAACCTTTTGACGAACAGTATGCAGGTAGAGTATGACGAAAACGTCCTTCGGGAGACACAGATCATAGACGCTGTAGTAAAAGCCGGTTACGGCGCCAGCCCCAGGCTGGAAAACCAGGGAACGAAAGCATCGGCCCGGACAAATGCCCCGGAACAGGTAAATCCGGCTCAGGAAGAGCTGAAAAATATGAAGATGCGTCTCATCGTATCCTTTGTATTTTTAATTCCTCTTATGTATGTGACTATGGGACATATGATCGGCCTTTCCCTTCCCTCTTATCTTGAGGGAATAGAAAACGCAGTAAGCTTTGCTTTTACCCAGTTTCTATTAAGCCTGCCCATTATCTATGTAAACAGAAAATATTACAGCAAAGGTTTTAAGACCTTAGCTCATCTGGCGCCAAACATGGACAGCCTTATTGCGGTAGGCTCCGGTGCTTCTTTAGTTTACGGTATCTTTGCCATTTATCGGATGAGTTATGGACTGGGACATGGAGATATGGAACTGGTACACAGATATTACCATGACCTTTATTTTGAATCTGCAGCCATGATCCTGGCTTTGATCACAGTGGGAAAATATTTGGAGACGCGATCCAAGGGAAAGACCAGTGAAGCGATCACAAAGCTTTTAAATTTGGCACCTAAGACAGCCGTAGTACAGCGGGGAAAAGAAGAAATCGAGATTCCAGTGGAGCAGGTCCAGGCCGGGGATATCGTGGTAGTACGGCCGGGAAGCAGTATTCCTGTGGACGGTTTTATCATAGAAGGAAGCACCAGTGTGGACGAGGCGGCGATTACAGGAGAGAGTATCCCTGTTCATAAGCAGGTGAACGATACGGTCATTGCGGCGACTATGAATAAAACAGGATTTATCCGTTTTAAAGCCACCAGGGTGGGGGATGACACCACCTTTTCCCAGATCATCCGGCTGGTGGAAGAGGCAAGTTCAAGCAAAGCGCCTATTGCAAAGATCGCGGATAAGATTGCGGGAATTTTTGTTCCTGCGGTTATGGCCATCGCCCTTGTTACAGCCCTTGTCTGGCTCCTTTTAGGCGCTGGCTTTGAGTTTGCTTTATCCTGTGCCATCAGCGTACTTGTGATTTCCTGTCCCTGTGCGTTAGGGCTTGCCACTCCTGTGGCGATCATGGTGGGAACCGGAAAGGGAGCGGAAAACGGAATTCTTATTAAATCCGGAGAAGCCCTGGAAACTGCCCATAATATTCAGAGTGTTGTCCTTGATAAAACTGGAACGATCACCCAGGGAAAGCCTGTAGTGACCAATGTGGAGTCTGTCTTGGAAGAAAGGGAATTTCTTTCTTTGGCAGCCGGGCTGGAGGAGAAGAGCGAGCATCCTTTGGCGGAAGCAATCCTGGAGTTTACAAGGAAAAAGAAGATTGCGCCTAAGCATATGGAAGAGTTTGCTTCTGTTCCGGGCAAAGGCGTGAAAGGAAAAATAAACGGAAGCTGGTATTTTGCAGGAAACAGGCGTATGATGGAAGAAGAGGGGATTTCCCTTGGAGCATACGAAAGCAGGCTGGATGTCCTGGCAGATGAAGGGAAAACGCCTATGCTTTTTGCAGATGAAAAGAAAATTTTAGGGATCCTGTCTGTGGCTGATGTGGTAAAGCCTACCAGCAGAGAAGCGGTGCGGCAGTTTAAAGAAGAAGGCATCGAGGTGGTCATGCTCACCGGAGATAATAAGAGGACGGCGGAAGCCATCCGCAGGCAGTTGGATATTGATACGGTCATTGCGGAGGTTCTGCCTCAGGATAAAGAGCGTGAGATCGTGAAGCTGCAGCAGCAGGGGAAAAAGGTTGCCATGATCGGCGACGGCGTAAACGATGCGCCCGCCCTTGCAAGAGCAGATGTGGGAATGGCTATCGGAGCAGGAACGGATGTGGCCATTGAAAGCGCGGATATAGTTCTAATGAAAAACGATCTTTTAGATGCGGTGACAGCGGTAAGGCTTAGTAAGGCAGTAATCCGTAATATCAAACAGAATCTGTTTTGGGCGTTTTTCTATAATACTTTAGGGATTCCTGTAGCGGCAGGCGTCTTTTACAATGCCTTTGGGCTTAAGCTCAATCCTATGATCGGAGCGGCGGCCATGAGCATGAGCAGCATTTTCGTGGTGACAAATGCTCTGAGACTGAAAAGATTTAAGGTTTCCAAAGGAAGCGGAGAAGTTTTGGAACCCCAGGCAGAGGAAGCTGTGCTTCAAAGCAATGAGATAGACAATGAAAATAAGGAGGAAACTATAATGATCACAATGAAGATTAACGGAATGATGTGCCCTCACTGCCAGGCGGCAGTTAAGAAAGCTCTAGAGGCTTTTGACGGCGTAAGCGCGGATGTAAATCTGGAAGATAAGGCAGCTTATATCACTGCATCTAAAGAAGTAGATAAAGAAGCGCTGAAAAAAGCAGTTGTTGATGCAGGATATGAAGTGACAGGCATAGAATAAAAAAGAACCTTTAAAAGAAGCAGATTGCATATATCTGCTTGCCTCCCGGGGAAATTTCCCCGGGATTTTTTTTGTTTACAGAATAGAAAAGCAGATGTGGTATTTTTATGGTAATTTGTTTATACATATTTAAGAATTTCTTTACTTGTCCCTGATGATATTTCATGATAACATAAGTGTATTAAAACAATTAATACACTTAAAAAAGAAAGGGAGTAGGTAAATGATATTGTTGGATTTGCACGACAGACGTCCTATATATGAGCAGATCGCAGAAAAATTCCGTATGCTGATCCTACAGGGTGCTTTGCCGCCCGGTTCGCGTATGCCCTCCGTCCGCCAGTTGGCTATGGAGCTGTCTATTAATCCAAATACAATCCAGAGAGCATATATGGAGCTGGAGCAGGAAGGTCTGGTCTACCCGGTAAAGGGAAAAGGAAATTTCATTGCGGACAATGAAGAAATCTTAAAAAGGAGCAGAGAGGAGTATTATCAAGAACTGAAGGGAATCGTGAAGAAGGGGATTCATATGGGTATGGAAGAGGAAACATTGATTTACATTATCAGAGATTGCTATAAGGAGGAGGGTGCAGATGATAGAGATCAGGGAATGCAGTAAAAGGTTTGGTGCTGTCTGCGCGGTAAATAAGGTTTCCCTGGAGATTGGCGACCGTGAGGTCTTTGGCTTGCTGGGAAGCAATGGAGCCGGAAAAAGCACGCTTCTCCGTATGGCGGCCGGTATTATGGAGCCGGATTCCGGCGAGATCCTGGTAGACGGCGAACGGGTTTATGAAAATGAAGAAGCCAAGGAAAAAATCTTTTATATTTCTGACAACAGCTATTTTCCTGCTAATTATACGCCGCGGGATATGGTTCGGCTGTACCGGAATTATTATGCCTTATTTGATGTACAGAGATTTTCAAAATTGATGGATCTGTTTCATTTGGATGAGACGAGAAAGATCAATACGTTTTCTAAAGGGATGAAAAAACAGCTCCTTGCTATCCTGGGTGTGAGCGCAGGTACGAAATATCTATTTTGTGACGAAACATTTGACGGGCTGGACCCGGTGATGCGCCAGGCAGTAAAAAGTCTTTTTGTGTCAGAGATCATGAACCGGGAGTTTACGCCGGTGATCGCTTCCCATAACCTGCGGGAGCTGGAGGACATCTGCGATCATGTGGGGCTTCTGCATAAGGGAGGAATTCTTTTATCGCGGGATCTGGAAGACATGAAATTCCATATCCACAAGGTACAATGTGTTCTTTCTGATAAGGAAAAAGAAAAAGAACTGGAAAGAGAACTGAATGTACTGAAGATTCAAAGGCAGGGCTCTTTGCTGCTTATTACAGCCAGGGGAACAAGACTGGAGATTATGGAAAGAATCCAGTCGAAAAATCCATTGTTCTGCGAAGTGATCCCACTTACTTTAGAAGAAATCTTTATCTGTGAAACGGAGGTGGCAGGATATGAGATTAAAAATATTTTCTTCTGATTATATGCGGGCGTCCTCGAAAGGACAGCTATGGATTCCTGTATTTTTATCTCTGGGATTTCTGATGGCATTTCCGGTTCTTGAACTTTTGATGATGGGAAACTGGTTCGGAATGAATTACGAACACGGGCAGGTGGAAATGCTGTACGAGAACATGTGGCGGGATGGATTTATGGCGGTTGGTTTTCTGGTAATCCTCCTTGCCGGACTGATTAATGGGATCAACAGCTTCTGGTATTTGTATTCTTCTAAGAAAGTAGATTTTTATCACAGCCTTCCCATTACCCGAAAGAAGCTTTTCTGGTATAAGACCTGTATGGGAATCCTGTATTATCTGGTTCCATATGTGATCTTTATGTTTATGGCGCTCTGCATTGGAGCTATGCGGGGATTTTACAGCTTAAAGCTTATGGGAATGGCGGTAAGTATGCTTGCGGCGCATTTTGGGCTGTACCTTATGATTTATTTCTCCACTGTGCTGGTGATCAGTGTGACAGGAAATATTCTCATGGGATTTTTAGTACTGTTCGGGGTGTATGTTTATGGACCTTTGCTGGGGATTTTGTTTCGGTTATATACAGAGAGTTTCTTTACTACAGGTTATTATTACGACTATGGGATTTATAGGTTTTTGATCCGCTACTGCTCTCCGGTTGCTTTTGGAAAGAGTTTTCTGGATGCTTATCAGGGGAATGGTTCCTGGATCCTATTAGTGATACTTCCGGTGGCGGCAGTCCTTTTGGGAGCGCTGGCTTATAGGGCGTATGTAAAAAGAAAAGCGGAAAGTACTGGAAGACCGATCGTTTATAGATGGCTTGCCGTGATCATAAAATTTTTGGTGGCAGTCCCCTTTGGCCTGGGAGTAGGGCTGATCTTTTATTTGATACCGGAAGGGATCGTTAGCGTACGGATTCCATGGTGGATCTTTGGACTGGTATTAGGCACCATTTTGTCCCACGGAGTAATGGAAATTCTGTATAGGATGGATTTTCGTGGATTTTTTGCAGCGAAACTTCAGCTTGTGGCTGCAGGGGCGATCGTGGCGGCTGTGGCGCTGGGCTATCAGTTTGACTTTCTGCATTTTGATACCTATATGCCGAAAAGGGAGCAGTTGGTTTCTTTAAATATAAATATGGGTGAGATCGGGCAAACGGAATCTACCCCATATTTAGCAGAAGAAAACGGGAAATATTACTCTGTCCAATGGACAGATCCTAAGGCTGCCGTGACAAGTGAAAAGGGAAATTTTGATGAAGGGATCTATGAAGCGCTTTCTGAGGTTGCTAAGGATCAGGGGAAAAAACGCAGGGAAGCAAAAGAAACTTTGTATAGTTTTCCTGTAAAATATACCTTATCTTCCGGACGGACAGTGTACAGAAGTTACCAGGTCACAAAGGATGAGATAAAGAAGCTCTTAACAGTATGCTATGCGGAAGGTTCGGCTCTGGAGCAAAAATATGCTTTCCTTAATCTGGACGCAGAATATTTGAGTTGGGTTTCCGGAATGTTCCAGGACGGAAACAGCTACTCTTTATTCCAGAATGATCTTTCCAAATATAAGGAACTTTTAGAAGCCCTTCGCCAGGATATTTCAGAGGCGTCAGCAGAGGATTTCCTGGAAATGCCATGTGCAAGACTGAATTTTCAGTATGAAAATGTTCCAGGGCCGGAAAAGAAAGCTCTGCCGGGGTTGGACCCCTCCAATTATTACTATGCGGATATTTTCGTGTATCCGGCTTTTGGACGTACGATGGAACTGCTTAAAGAAACCGGATACCCTCTTTCTATGGAGGATATTCCCATTGTGTCGGTAAATGTGAATTATTATTCAGAAGACAGGGATGTTTACGCAGTGGAGTACAGCGATGAAAAAGAAATTAACGAGATAAAAAAGGTATTGATTCCGTCGAATTTGATTCCATCCTGGGAAGATGTGGACTATTCTGTAGAAATCAGCTATATAATGGAAAGGGAAGATTCTATGGGATATGGATACATCCGGAATAGGGATATACCAAAATTTATGGAAGAGGATCGAAAGGCGTATGAAGACAGCGGTAAGGCTTGATAAGTTTCTTGCGGATGCAGGCGCAGGAACAAGAAGCGAAGTGAAAAAATATATAAAAAGGGGACTTGTCCAGGTCAATGGCATTACGGTAAAAAGCCCGGAACAAAAGATTGAAGCAGGAAAAGACCAGGTGGTTTTCCTGGATAAGCCTGTAGAAGCCGTGGCAGAATTTGAATATTTTCTTCTTCATAAGCCTGCAGGCTGCGTAAGTGCTACAGAGGATGAGAAGGAAAAAACCGTAATGGAGTATGTGCCTTCCTCCCGCAAAGGGCTGTTTCCTGTGGGGAGATTAGATAAAGATACGGAGGGGCTTCTTTTGATCACCGATGACGGCGCCCTTGCCCATCGCCTTCTCTCTCCCAGACACCATGTAGAAAAAACGTATTTTGCAAAGGTGGAGGGAATCGTGAGTGCACAAGATGAAAAAGCCATTGCAGAAGGAGTGGATATCGGGGACGAGAAGCCTGCCCTTCCGGGAAAGCTTAAAATTCTTAAGGCAGATGAAAAAGAGGGTACAAGCGAAGTGCTTCTGACCATCTGCGAGGGAAGATTCCATCAGGTAAAAAGGATGATGAAGGCAGTAGGAAAGCAGGTGTATTATCTGAAACGAATCTCCATGGGTCCTCTGGTTTTGCCGGATGACCTGAAAAAAGGAGAGTGCCGTCCATTGACTGCAAAGGAAATAGAAGAACTGCAAGCTTTAGGCAGATAATACCGTAGAAAATGAAAAATGCAGATTGTGAAAGGCAGTCTGCATTTTTCTATTATGAGAATGGATTTTGTTTCGTTCCTTACTAAAGGAGAATATGACATAAAATAAAACTTTTTCTGGAATTTTCTAGTGAATAAATTCCGAGGAACCTATATTTTGCAAAGAGAATAAAATGAACATACTGTTCTGATAAATTCAAATAGAAATGAAAATATTCTAACAGTGCATTAGAATAGTCGGTCACTTTTTGTAGAATATAAGAAAAGGAGGTTTTCCATATGAAAATGAAGGATAAGTTATCGGACGAAAAAGCTTTAGAGAAGGAAATAAGAATAAAGATAGGCAACAGGATCAAGATTGAACGGGAAAGAAAAGGATACACCCAGGAATATATGGCAAGCCACCTTAATACTTCAGAATCCCACTACAGCAATATAGAAACCGGGAAAAGAAACTGCACGATGATCAAGTTGGTGAAGATCTGCAGGACTTTGGAAATTACTGCAGATGATATTTTAAAAGATTATATTCCTACAGATTTTCTTGCCAGTGAAAAGAAGATCAATCATTATTATGAACGGATGAGCTCTGAGCAAAGGAAATGTCTGGTCGCTATTGCCTGTGCGTATTGTGAAAATACCAGAGGGATAGATGAAAATTAGAAGATGCAGATTCAAAGGAGTATTGCTTAAAGTCAGATATTAGAAATGCGGCAGCGATGGATTTCGCTGCCGCTTCTTTGCTGTTAAGATAACTCCGGATTATTTTTTTTATCTTTGGATAAAACATCCAATGCCTTTTTAAACTGGAACTTGAATAATATTGCGGTAAAGGTGACTGCAATCACGTCTGCAACAGGTTCCGCCATATATACTGCCATTGTCTGGTTTGAAGTAAAGATATGAGGCATGATATAAATAAGCGGGATCAGTAATATAAATTTTCTCATTACAGCCACTATAATAGATGCCTTTGCATTGCCAAGGGAGGTAAAAGTCATCTGGCATGCCATCTGGATACCGAATATGAACATTACTGCCATGTAGATACGCAGTGCATTTTTCGTAAAGGAAATTAATTCGGCATCTGTTGTAAACATTGCGGCGAATAACTGTGGGAACAGCATAATGCAGGCCCATAAAAGGGTGGAGTAGCACATGCTGCATTTCAGCAGCAGCTTAAAAGCGCCTTTTACCCTGTCAGCATTGCCGGCACCGTAATTGTAGCTGATGATAGGCTGGGCGCCCTGGCCGAGTCCCTGAAGGGGAAGCATGGCAAACTGCATGACGCTGGTGAGGATGGTCATAGCACCGACTGCAATATCTCCTCCGTATTTTAAAAGAGAAGAGTTAAAGCAGATGGAGATTACACTTTCGCTTGCCTGCATGATAAAGAAGGACAGGCCTAAGCTGAGGCTGGGGAAAATGATCTTGGGATCCAAACCGATATTTGTCTTCTTTATTTTCAGGTAAGTTTTTTTGCCGAAAAGGAAACTTACAACCCAGATGCAGGAAAGAGCCTGGGATATGATGGTTGCCAGAGCAGCACCCTGTACCCCCATTCCAAAACCGAAAATGAAAATCGGATCCAGGATAATATTTGCTACCGCACCAATAAGTACGGACAACATTCCTGTTTTGGCAAATCCCTGTGCAGTGATGAATGCGTTCATTCCCAGGGTAAGCTGTACAAAAATTGTTCCAAGTGCGTAGATGTTCATATAATCTACCGCGTAGCTGATGGTATTCTCACTGGCACCGAAAGCGAGAAGAAAATCCCGGTTCCAGACTAACAGGACGATGGTCAGGATAATAGAGATAATGATCTGAACCAGAAAACAGTTGCCAAGAGTTTTTTCCGCAGAAGCTTTATCCTCTTTTCCCATATAGATGGTAGCCCTGGGAGCTCCGCCGTTTCCTACAAGTGCGGCAAAAGCAGAGACGATCATGATAAGGGGCATACATACGCCTACGCCGGTAAGGGCGAGAGCGCCTATCTCGGGAATATGACCTATGTAGATACGGTCTACTATGTTATAGAGCATATTGATGATCTGTGCCGCTACAGTGGGGACTGCAAGCCTTAAGAGCAGCTTGCCGATAGGGTCTGTGCCTAAAAAACTTTTGTCATTTTCCATAGTATTACTTCCTTTCCAAACCTTTTTTTGTGTTTTCTACGATGGTATCTGTAATTTTCCGGTAGAGAGCGATTTCTTCGGCAGTCAGTCCATGAAAAAGCTCTTTTGCAAATTCCTCCTTGGAGTGCTCGATTTCCTGAACAATAGGGATGGAAGATTCTGTTAAGGACAAATGGATCCGCCGGCGGTCCTGTTCGTCAGGTGTTCGAAAGAGCAGCCCTTTTTGTATGAGAGACTCCACGCCCTGAGAAACATTTCCTTTGGGGAGCATACGCATTTCGCAGATATCTCTGGCGGTATCTCTTCCGGGATGGTTGTGAAGAAAGCTGATGATCGTAATTTCTATATGGGAAAGCTGATACTGTATGCGAACCGCTTCCATATACTGATCATAGAACTTTATAATTCCGCGGACAGAGAGCAGGATATTATTTGGATGATTCAAAACAGATGCCTCCTTATTAAAAATAATGTAAACTGTTTTGTTTAGAACAGTTTTATCCAAAACTTATTATAACTCGTAAAAATATGATGTCAAGATAATATTTTGTAAAACCATATCCAAGCTTGTATACGGATTTCTAACATAGTATAATAAAAACACTATCCTTGCAAAAAGTCTGAGAGGACCTTCTAAGGACAGTCGGGAGGTATATATGGGACGAAGGGATTAAAGGAGAAAAACATGAAAAGAGTAATTACCTACGGAACCTTTGATTTATTACATTATGGACATATTAATTTATTAAAAAGAGCGAAGCAGCAGGGGGATTATCTTATCGTTGCACTGTCTACAGATGAATTTAACTGGAAAGAAAAGAAAAAGAAATGTTATTTTTCTTACGAGGAGAGAAAGCAGCTTTTGGAAGCTATCCGCTATGTGGATCTGGTGATCCCGGAAGAAACCTGGGAGCAGAAAAGAAGCGACGTAAGAGAATACCATGTAGACACCTTTGTGATCGGAGACGACTGGAAAGGAAAATTTGATTTTCTAAAGGAGGAAGGCTGTGAGGTCATTTATCTGCCTCGTACACCGGAGATTTCCACTACGCAGATAAAAAAGGATTTGAACCGATAAAAATTCAGGCAGGAATAAGGGAAAGCAGTCCCGTGTATATTTTTTCGGAAATTTTTGGAAAATGTATGCGGGACTGCTTTTTATGTTATTCCATTCGTTATGCGGACTCACAAAGCTGCTGGAGAGTACCGAAACAGTAGCCCATTTCTTCCCACTTGGTGAGAAGTTCATCCAGGATTTCTGCATTGGTGGAGGAGGTGTTGTGCAGAAGGACGACAGCGCCTGGATGGATACGTCCCAGCAGTTTTTCAAAGGCTTCTTCCTTTGAAGGCTGGTCATCCTGATACCAGTCCACATAAGCGAGGCTCCAGAAGAAGGTTTGATACCCTAATTCCTTTGCCATAGCCAGATTTTCTTTGCTGTATATTCCCTGAGGAGGGCGGTAAAAGCGGGGCATAGGAGAGCCGACGATCTCTTCATAAAGTTTTTCCACGCCTTCAAGTTCCTGAGAAAAAGATTCTTTAGTGGAGATTTTCGCCATATTTGGATGTGTGAGGGTATGATTGCCAATGGTGTGCCCTTCTGCGACGATCCGGCGGATGAGATCCGGGTTATCGGAAATAAAATTTCCAACTGCGAAAAAGGTAGCAGAAACCTGATGCTTTTTCAGCGCGTCCAGG
>CALIZJ010000011.1 GCA_938028845.1 uncultured Blautia sp. | reverse complement strand
TCCGCATCTCCATGGATCAGCAGTACATCGTCTTCGTAAGCTGCAATATCTTCATATATGTCGTATCCGATAAGAGGCTCAAAATAGGCGCGTCCTACTTCCATCCACATAAAGTGGTAGGTGTCCGGAATCTCGGAAGTACTCTGGAAAAGTTCATTTGCCTCGTCTGCAAGTACAAAGGCGGGGTATAAAAGGATCATTCCCCGGATATCTTCCGGATGAGCAGCGCCTGCAAGCGCAGATACGGCGCCGCCCTGGCTGGTACCCATAAGGAAGAGGTTCTGGCTGTCTACATAATCCAGATCCTGTACCATAGACAAGACGGCTTCCAAATCTGCCTGTTCTGTAAAGACGGACATTTCAAGGGTAGATCCGTCGCTTTGGCTGTGGGGACTTCCTCCGCAGAAATCAAAGCAGTAAACCACATATCCATTTTCAGCCAGTGTCTGGGCATATTGTTCTCCTGAACGGTAATCGCCGCCAAATCCATGGGAGATGATCACAGCAGGCAGTTTTTTTAATTTCATTTCCGTTCCTCCTTATTTACATTCCAGAAGAATCTCATAAATTTCTTCACGGCTGAGCTTTCGAGGGCCGTTCTTTTGCCAGCCGGGCGCCTTTTTGTACTTTCGCGTAAGTAGGATTTGGCATGATGCCTGAAAAATCGATCACTTCTTTTTGTCCTTGGAGCAAAATCCCTTTTATTTCCTCATAGATCCCGTTCTTTTTTACAGATCCGCTTCCATAGGCAAGCATGACCGTTTTTCCCATTTTAGGAAGTTCATTTTTTAATGCTTCGGCGGCCATGCCTTCTCCGAAATATACTTTTGTAGGATAAGAAAATGTAAATTTATCCATGTTAAAATTCCTCCTTATTGAATTTTAGAAAAATTCTTTTAACCGAATCAGGCTGTCAATGTCCGCCTGACAGGATAAAAACTATCGGTTCATACAAGCGATAATATCATCCGGTAGTTACAATCGGTCAAGGGCTTTTGTTAAAAAAATAAAAAACTTTTTGCAGTTTCCGCTGGATTTGGCGGGGATAAGGATGAAAGAGAGAAGATTGAAGATAATAAAATAAGAAGAAAAAGTAAAAAAATACTTGATAATAATAGTATGATAATATATGATGGAGGTGTGTCAATAATTTAACAAAAAGAATGAACAGGAATCCTATAAAGACACTGGAAATCATTGAAGGAGAATGTACATGAAGAAAAGTGGAAAAAATCGATTTCCCGGAGGGGTACACCCTACAGACGGCTTTGACAAGGCTTTGACCATGGATGTGCCGATACAGGAGTATTCTCCTGCAAAAGTGACCATTTTAGCGGAGCAGTCCCCGGGAGGGAAATGCCAGTTTGTGGTCCGGCCGGGAGAACTGGTAAAAGAAGGGGATCTTATCGGTGAACCAAAAGCCTTTATGGCGGCTCCTCTTCATGCAAGCGCAGAGGGAAAGGTTCTGGAGATAAAGGAAATAAAATACCAGGACAGAAGTGTCATGGCCTGTGTGATCCAAAAGGAGAAAGAAGAAAGTCAGCTCACAAAAAAGTATGAGGAAGAAGCGGTAAAATTTGAGAATATTTCAAAGGAGCAGGTTCTGTCCTGCCTTTATGAGGGAGGACTGACCGGCATGGGCGGGGCAGGTTTTCCCACATACAGGAAGTATGAGACGGAGAAAAAGATAGACGCTCTTTTAATAAACGGAGCAGAGTGCGAACCTTTTCTCACCTGTGATTACCGGCTGATGCTGGAAAAAGCTCCGGCGCTCATAAATGGGGTACGGCTTCTCCTTTTTGCCAGCGGCGCAAAGAAAGCTTATATATGCCTGGAGGACAATAAGCCAAAGGCAGAAGAAAAACTTACAGAGGCCCTAAATGCCCTGAAGAACGCTGCCCTGGAAAAAGAGGAGGCGGAAATTGAAGTAAAAGTACTTCCTACAAAATATCCCCAGGGAGGAGAGCGTCAGCTTATCCAGGCTGTCTTGGGAAGAGAGGTTCCCATGGGCGGTCTTCCGGCAGATGTGGGGGTAATTGTTACTAATGTGGGAACTGCAAAGGCAGCGGCGGATATGGTTCTTGGGAAGAAGCCTTTGACCAGAAGGATCGTAACAGTGAGCGGATGTGTAAAAAATCCCGGGAATTTTCTGGTTCCGGTGGGGACTGCGGCAGGTGAACTGATCCAATTATGCGGAGGCGTTACCACAGAGAGAAACCAGGTGATCCAGGGAGGACCTATGACCGGCAGCTGTATGGCGACGGATTTTAAAGGGGAGGGAGACCTCTTTTATGTGACAAAAAATACATCCGGGATTTTAGTGCTGCCCTCATCAGAATTTACAGAACAGCCCTGTATCCGCTGTGGAGGCTGCGCGTCGGTCTGCCCGGCAGGGCTGGTGCCTTTTCAGATTGAGATTGCTCTTTTTAAAGAAGATTATGATTTATGTGAAAAGCTTTATGCCAGTGAGTGTATTGCCTGCGGGTGCTGTTCTTATATCTGTCCGGCTAAGAGGAATCTTGCCCGGCGCACAAGGCAGGCAAGGGATATGGTGAAACAGCGGATGAGAGAAAGGACGGTGAAATAAGGATGAAGCAGGTGAAAACGATAAGCGCTCCATTTATCCGTTCAGAAAAAACTACAAGGCAGATCATGCTTCATGTGGCGATTTCCCTTGTACCTGCCCTTTTGGGAGCCGTTTACTTTTTTGGCATCCGTGCCTTTTATCTCACCGGGCTTTCGGTGGCAGTCTGTGTACTTACAGAATATTTATGGCAGAAACTTACGAAAAAACAGGTGACGGCAGGGGACTTCAGCGCTGTTGTCACAGGGATGCTTCTCGCCTTTAATATGCCCGTAACAGTTCCCGTATGGGTAGTGGCGGCAGCAGCGGTATTTTCCATTCTGTTTGTGAAGCAGATGTTCGGAGGAATCGGAAACAATTTTGCAAACCCTGCTCTTATGGGAAGACTGCTGGTGATGGTGGTATGGCCGGGAACGGTCATGGAGTATGTAGCCCCAAGTTCCATGGCTGTGGATGCAGTATCAGGAGCTACAGTACTTGGCACAGCAAAGGCAGGAGCTGACGTTGGTTACAGCTACTGGCAGATGTTTTTAGGAGAGGTGCCGGGGGCCATGGGAGAAACCAGCAAACTGCTTTTGCTTGTAGGGTTTGGCTATCTGTGCTATATGGGACTCGTGAATATGGAAGCTGCTGCGGCCTACATTGGAACGGTGCTTTTATTGACCTTTGTTTTAGGCCCGCAGGGGTTGTTTACAGGGGATATACTTTTGAATTTATTGGGAGGCGGATTGATCCTGGGCGGCTGTTATATGCTTACAGACTATGCTTTTGTCACCAGGAGAGGACGGCTTCTTTATGCAGTGACAGCGGGTGTGATCACGACAGCGATCCGGATATATACGCCTTATCCGGAGGGAATCTGCCTGGGAATCCTGACAGCGAACTGTCTGGCAGGTCTTTTGTCCATGCTTTATAAAAGACATGTTTATGGAACAAAGAAAGCTTAACGGAGGAATCGGAAATGAAAAATAAAACAGTAAGAGGAATTCTTGCACTTGTGATAGTGACGGCACTTTCTTTTGGAGTGATCCTGGGATCCAGGGCCCTTTCCCAAGATATGGGAGGCACTTCTGAAGGGGGAGCGGCTTCTGTAGTAAAGGAACTGGATACAGCCGGACAGGAAAATATCGAGAAGGCTTCCCAGACAGAGGATGGGTATGTGGTAACAGTGAGAGAAAAAGGGTACGGCGGAGATATCCTTATGGATGTTTCCTTTGATCAGACAAAGGAGACCATCACCCAGGTACAGGTAACAGAACAAAAAGAAACAGAAGGCCTTGGGGCAAAAATTACAGAACCGGAATTTTTAGACCAGTTTAAAGGAATGAAAGCGCCGGTGACTCTTCCTGGAATGGATACCGGAAGCGGGGAGGAAGAGATAAAAGAACTGGAAGCAGATCTTGCAGAGGGAATGAAACTTGCCGACGGAACTTATGAGGCAAAGACAGAAACACCGGACAGCAATGGATTTACCGATCAGGTAACGATGACTGTGGAGGATGGAAAGATCACACAGGTTAATTGGGAAGCCGTGGGAGAGGACGGAAGCAAAAAAAGCGTGCTTTCAGAAAACGGCGAGTATGTAATGACAGAGGACGGACCTACCTGGAAAGAACAGGCCGAGGCTTTGGCCGAAGCGGTAGTAGAAAACCAGTCCTTAAGTTTTCTGGCGCCAGATGAAACGGGAAAGACAGATTCTGTGGCGGGGGTAAGTATCTCTGTGACCGGATTTATAGATTTGACACAGAAATGTATGGAACAGGCAGCAGGATTAGAGGACAGCTCACAGGAAGAAACGGAAGATAGCGCCGCGCAGGAAGGGGCGGATAATACCATGGTGGACGGAGTATCCGGGGCAACGATTTCTTCTACGGCTATGGTGACTGGAATCAACCGTGCATATGAATTTTTACAGACAGTAGAATAAAGGAAACGGAGGATGGGATATGAAACGAAACTATCCGGCAAAGGCCTTTGCACTGGGAATCCTTCTGTTTTCAGCAGGAATGAAAGAAGCCTTTGCAGCCGGGATTCTGGTGATATTCTCTGTGACGGCCGCTGAATTTATAAAAGACCTTCTGAAAGATGTCATTCCCCTTTGGAGCCTCCGTCTTTGTGTGCTTATTGGAGCCGGCTCCTTATGCGCTTCAGCATTTCTTCTTGGATTTACTGCTCTTGGAATAGAAGTGGGAACCGGGACCTGGGTCATGACCTTTATCCTGGGACTTCTCTGTGGATGGGAAGTACTGGAAAGTCAGACAGACGGAGCATACGGGGATCTTCTGTATGAGAGCGGAATCCTGTGGGGATTCTGGGTGCTGCTGGCTCTTATCCGGGAATTTGTGGGAACAGGAACTGTTTTTGGGTATCTGCTCTATGAAGGGGATTTTCAGTCAAAAGCTTTTCTTGGAAGTACGTTTGCCTTTTTGACAGCAGGTCTTGTGCTTGCTTTTGCAAATGGGATTTTGAAAAAAGAAGGGAAAGACAAATGGGAATTTCTGGTGCTGATCCCGGCTGTTATTTTCATGAGACCTTTTTCCATGGACAGATTTGGGGCTGTCATTGGGGCAATCTGGACAGTGGCCGTCCCTCTGATGCTCTTTGTGTCTGTAAAGATGACTCTGCGGTTTTCAAGGCAGGGGAGGGCCTATGAAGGATTGCCAATAGATATGCTGGCATTGGGATTTATCTATATGATCCTGAGCATGTATTAAAGCTGCATAAAAAGCGGCTGTTAAGAAAAAGAGGACGAAGCCTCATAAGGCTTTGTCCTCTTTTTTTAACAGAGTGGATGCGGGGTCACTCTTAAAGTTTATCTTCCCGTTTGATATATCCTGGATTATCGGCAGGAGCAATGATCTCGTTGGAATGGATGATCTGCGCACGTTTATCCACAACCTGGTTTTCAATAATGGCGTTCTTACCGATCATCGCGCCAGGAAGAATAACACTGTTTTTTACAATAGCGCCTTTTTTAATGGTGCATCCTCTTCCTATGATAGAGTTCTCGATGGTACCCTCGATAAGACAGCCGTTAGATACAACGGAAGACTTTACGCTGGCAGTATCAAAATACTGTGTGGGAGCGGAGTCATTGGTCCTTGTATAAATAGGCCAGTCTTCTTTAAAGAGGGATCTGGCATTGTTAAAGTCGATCAGGGCCAGATTTGAATCATAGTAACTCTTAAAGTCTGTAATGGATGCTAAAAAGCCTTTGTGAGCCACTGCCCGGACATCAAGATTCTCACATTCGATATTTACTATCTGGGGCAGGGTGTACATAGAGGAAATTTTTTTAGCCTTACGGATCAATTCAATGAATAAATCCTTTTTCATGATATAGGTATCCAGGAAAATATTCCGGTTCTTTTTATTTCCACGGTTTTTCTCAATGGAGAGAACACCCTTCTGACGGTTCAGATTCAGGAAATCACAGTTTAAAAAGGCCTCGTCCCCATTATCTACTGAATGGTATAAAAGAGTAATATCTGCCTCGGATTCAATATGAGATTCCAGAAGCTCGGCAAAATTCATGGAAAAGACCATGTAGCTGGGTGCGATCACCACGTAGGGCTCGTTCATTCTTTCGATGATGTCTATGTTTTCCATGAAGGCTGCGATGTCAGTGTTATAGATATCGTTTTCAGAGCTGTGCTCTGCAAAAAGGAGCTGTAATTTACCGCGCTTGGAGTTAATGTTATAATGACGTCCTGTGCCGATATGCTCCGCAAGGGAACGGGGTTTTCTGCGGACATAAACCTGGATACGGTCAATACCGCTGTTGCTCATATTAGAGATAGGGAAGTCGATCACACGGTATCTGCCAAGAAAAGAAAACGCACCGATGGGGCGGTATGTCTGTAATCCCTCCACCCAGATATGATTTCCACATGAATTTACAATTCCAAATGCCTTTGCCATTTTATTCTCCTCCCTTAACATCTTTCGCTACAAGCTCGATATGCTCGCTGTCGGCACTGCCGACTACTGCGTTTTTATGTATTTTTACATTGTCGGCAACAAGTGAGCGCTGTACGATGGCCCCTTCTTCCACCTCTACTCCAGGCATCAGCACGCTGTCGATGATCTGTGCGCCAAGGCCAACTTTCGCACCGGTAAACAATACGGAATTTT
>CALIZJ010000010.1 GCA_938028845.1 uncultured Blautia sp. | reverse complement strand
AATAGCTGTAAGTGGAGAAAAAATCCGTAGGAAGCAAGTAGAATCTACGGATAAAAAACTATAAACAGAGAATGGGAACCGTAGAGAGTGGTCGCGTTCTACGGGGAAATACTCGTAAATGGGCAGAAAATGCGCAGATTGCTTGTATATTCTACGGATATAATTACATAATCTGGAAACTAGTCCGTAGAGACGGAAAGGTATCTGTGAAAATGGGGATTTATGGCGGCTTCTGGTCCGTGGAATCATCTGCTTTGTATAAGACTAAGCAGATGATTTAGAGCTGCATCTGCAGGCGTTGCTTGGGATTTTGTTGGGAATCTGTGTCTTCTTGCGGAAGAGGCTTGTTTTGCTTATCAATTAAGTTAAATACTTTTGGTGGTTTTAAGAGAAGGCGGAAATAGGGACAAAGAAGATTGGAACAAATTTTATAAAAGGATAAAACTTAAAAAAATATTTCCGTAATAGCGAGAAAGAGTACGCGGAGTTTATAGTAACTAACAGATCAGAAAAATAAATAGGCGCTCTGCATTGACAATGCCCCAGAGGTGTGATAGTATGATGTCAGTATAATTCCATAGTGAACATATAAAGTGCTGACTGTCCTTTTTAAGGATGGTTAGAAGAGGGAATCAGGTGAAAGTCCTGAGCGATCCGGTCACTGTAACAGAGGAGCGACTTCTCAGAGTATCCCATTGTGCACAGCATGAGAAGGGAGAGAAGAAGCGATGATCCTGAAGTCAGGAAACCTGCTTTGTATGGCGAGGTGAAGCTTCCGTGTAAAGTGTAACAACCAGCTTAGGGATGTCCGCAGTCCCGAAAGAGTTGTCTGCTTTCTTAAGAAGCAGGCATTTTTTTATGGAATCCGCCTGTTCATATGAGTTATACGTGATTAAATGGCAGGCGATACTACTTCGGGATGCACATGTTCCCCTCCGCGTATTTGGACGTGGCATATTCTACCGCCGAAGTAGCGTCGCACCTCTGAAAATTTAGGGTGGCGTGAAAAACGCTGCTTTTTTTATGGAAAAGCTGGGGAAGACACATGGCTGCTTTGCGAGAAGCGAAAATGCCTGTCTTTCGGATTCTTAAACGGAGAATCAGTCTGTAAATAAAAAATAATAGAAGATGGAACTGTTGTAATAAAGTTTTCTGCAGGAGGATGTATGGATAAGCCATATTGGGAAGGAAAAGAATTTTCCTATTTCAGCCATAAAAAATGTGAGTATTTTCCGTGCCATAAGGGCGCTGATCCGGAGAATTTTAACTGTCTGTTTTGCTACTGCCCTCTTTATATGCTGGGGGATAAATGCGGCGGCAATTTTCGCTTTACGGAGAAAGGCATTAAAGACTGTACCGGATGCACGCTGCCTCATAAAAGAGAAAGTTACGGATATGTAACAGGAAAATATCAGGAATTAGCGGAATTACTAAAGAAGATGAGACAATAACAGTCGCGGGACTGTAAAAATGCCCTTTTGTAAGGGGACAGTTTGGATAAGAAAAAAACTGTCCCCTTACAAAAGGGCATTTTTTACGGAAACGCTGGTGGCAAAGCCGGCGAAACAGCTGAGCAGAAAAAAACTATCTTGTCAGCAAAAAGACCTTCAGTTTTGGTATCTGGTTGTTATAAATAAGCGCTTCCGGAAACATGGCCTGATGCACAAAGTCTGCGGCGTAAGTAAAATCGCCTACGTGGCCGGCGCCGTGGCTGTCGCTGGAAAGAAGAATGGGCGTCTCATACTTCAGACAGCAGCGCAGGAGCTCGGCGTTATTGTGCCGGGTATCCCCGCGGTATCCGTAAGGGGCGAGAGATGCTTCGTTGATCTCCAGGAGCACTTGGTTTTCCTTAGCGCAGGCTGCCACAGCGTCATAGTCTACGGGATAATGTGGGTTATCACAATGGCCTAGAATTTTTACATGTGGATTTTTCATAACATTTATAAAGGCGTCCGTGTTTTCTTGTTTGGTTCCGCTTTTATAAGTAGGCGCATGCATACTGGCAATTGCGTAATCCAGATGGGAAAGCAGTTCTTCCTCTAAATCTACATTGCCCTGGGTATCCAGAATATTCAGTTCGATTCCATACATTAACTCGATCCCAAAACGTTTCCTGGGAGAAAAAGTAAGACTCCGGAAATAGGAGGGAGTTCCGGCTGCTAAGGTGGCAGGACCGTGGTCTGTGATCCCTAAAAGTTTCAACCCTTTGGCAGCGGCTGCTTTAGCCATATGGGAGATGGTACAGGAAGTGCCATGTCCGCTGGCGATAGTGTGGGTATGCATATCTGAAAGGTACATGGACAAATCTCCTTTTATAATGAATGATTTTTTCTTATTTATTTGTAGTATGACAGAGAAAAAAACTATTGTCAACACAAAAAAACATCTTTCAAATAGAATCAAACAAAAAACCAACAAAAAACCAAACAAAAACCACATAATAAAAGGGCGAGAAGTGTTGATTTATGTTGACATATATGGAGGAAAAAGGTATAATAGAAATAACTGAATTTATAAGGGAAAATCGGGGAAAAAGACAGTTAATTAGGCGTAAAAGCCAAACTGTCAGATAGGAGGCTGATCATATGGGATATTCAGATGAATTTCCGCCTCACCTGCAAAGGATCATACAAGAGCAGGTCCCGGGCAAGGAAATTTCTTTTGCGCATATCATCGCAAATCCGGATAAGATCCTCTATACGAAACTTGGACTGGACCCGGCAGTAGAGTATAGCCGTTCTGCCATTGGGGTCGTAAAAGTGAGTCCGGCGGAAACGGCGATCATTATAGCGGATATTGCCATCAAATCTTCAGGAGTTGAGCTTGGTTTTGTGGACAGGTTCAGCGGAAGTCTGATCATTACAGGAACTGTTTCAGAAGTGGAAGCGTCTGTGAATGCGATTTTGGACTATGTCGGTGAAAAGCTGGGATTTGCCGTTTGTCCGATTACCAGAACCTAAAGATGAGGCCTGCGTATGAAAAAAATAGCTCTGATGGGGCGCAGCGAAGCGGGAAAAACCACGCTTACCCAGGCGCTTAAAGGAGAAAAGATTCATTACCATAAGACCCAGTATGTAAATAATTTCGACGTAATCATTGATACGCCCGGGGAGTATGCACAGACGCATGGTCTGGGACATGCCCTGGCTCTTTATTCATATGAAGCGGATATTGTGGGGCTGCTTGTGGCTTCTAACGAACCCTACTGTCTCTTCCCGCCCTGCTGTACCAGCATGGCAAACAGAGAAGTGATCGGCATCGTGACAAAGATCCATGCGCCTGACGCCCGTTTGGAGCTTGCGGCATCCTGGCTGCGGCTTGCGGGCTGTAAAAAGATTTTTTATGTTGATTCCAAGACCCACGAGGGTATACCTGAGATTCTGGAATATTTAAGAGAAGAAGGCGATGTGATGCCCTGGGAAAAAGAGGAAAAGGAATCACAATAAAAACAACATAAAAAATACCAGAAAAACAACACAAATCAACGGGTTTCTCTTGACTTTTCCGGTGATATGTTATAAAATCACCGTAGAAACCCAAAGAAACCCAACACGGTTCCGGAGAAACGCTTACCGTCCCCGGAATCAAAAAAACAAAGTGCTTAAGGAGGAAAAAAGCATGGTAAACGAATATGAAATCAAAAAACAGATTTGCGACATCGGCAGAAGGATCTACAACCGCAACATGGTTGCAGCAAACGACGGAAACATCTCCGTAAAACTCAATGACAATGAGTTCCTTTGCACACCTACAGGCGTATCCAAAGGATTTATGACTCCAGAGTTCATCTGTAAGGTAAACGCAAAAGGTGAAGTGATCCAGGCAAATCCAGGATTCAAGCCATCATCTGAGATCAAGATGCACATGAGAGTGTATGAGAAACGCCCGGATGTAGGATCTGTTGTACATGCTCATCCTATTTATGCTACCTCATTTGCTATCGCAGGCATCCCGCTGACACAGCCGATCATGCCGGAAGCAGTTATCGCTCTTGGATGTGTTCCGATCGCT
>CALIZJ010000009.1 GCA_938028845.1 uncultured Blautia sp. | reverse complement strand
CGCACTTGCCGGATTTAGCTGGAAAACTCCTTTTTTATTTAATCTTCTCGCCATAGTTGTACTGCTTTTGGTAACCTTTTCTCTAAAAGAACCCGAGCGATCCGTGGAGGCGGAGCCCCAGAACGCCACTGCCAAATCCGCAAAAAATCCAGAGGGCTGGAAGATCTTTATTTATATTGTTCTTCAGTTTGTTTCGACCGTCACCGTATATCCGGTTCTGTCCGGAATGTCCACTTATATGGCGGCCCGGGATATTGGCTCTCCTTTCATGGCCGGGATCTCAAACTTTATTTACGGCCTGTTCGGAGTTTTGATCAATCTCCTCCTGAGCCAGTTAATGAAGTTTTTCCGGCAGTATCTGATCACAGCCATGTGCCTTTGCTTTTCTTTCGGTATGGCGTTGGTGGTCTTCTTCCCCGCTCTGCCCACCGTATTCCTCGGCGTTGCGCTGGTCAGCTCAGGTTTTAATACCCTGATGGCATTATTCCAGGTATATAATGGGAAGGTAAGTACACCCGCCCAGGTAGGGCTGTCCTCTACTTTGATCATTGCGGCCTTAAATTTAGGTAACTTTGTATCTGTTTATTTTATTAATGCCTGCCACCAGATTTTTTCCAGAGGGAACGATGTGGAAAGTGCATTTATGGGAAGCCTGGTCTTAAATGTGGTCATAGCAGTGATCGCTCTTGTTGTGAAACTGGCGCCAAAGGAAGAGTATTCCTCCCGCAGACATCCATCGGGGCGTTTAAAATGATCCTTACAAAACCATATGTATAGAAAAATGAGAGTTCCAGGACAGAACTCTCATTTTTCTCTATGCAATATGAAGCAGGGGACTTCCCTGATTCGGTTAAATTTCTTTCCGGATATAACGGATCAGCTTCACTTCTCCTGTCATTCCATAATCCCTTACAACGGGATGAATGTCAAAAATGTCACTTCTGTTATCTTCTTCCCTGTTCTCTGCGCTTCCATCAACCGCATTGTTGGCATTGTCTGACAGTTGTTTAGAGAACTCTCTTCCTTTTTCGTAGTATCCTCTGGCCATCAGACGGTTATTCAAGCTGCTGGCAACCTCCACACAGATCTCATTTTCCCCGCTTTGCAATAGGTCGCTGATATCCACTGCAAGCGCGTCAAAATCGAAAGGTTTTGCTTTTTTTCCATTTACATACACAGCAGCCGAATGTCCATTGGTGCTCTCGATCTTTAAAAGGGCACCCTGGTTTTCTTCCCATGCTTCTGGAATGGTGATCCTGGTTTTATAGCGTCCGATTCCAGATACCTGGGGACCTGCTTTTTCCATTTCTCTCCAAGGCTTAAGTTCCGTTTCTCCCACTGGCAGAAGGGTCTTCTTTGTCTCGTAATACACTTCATTTGTAACAATGCCTAAGCCTCTGTCCTCTACTATAGTCTTCTTCTCCCCTTCGTTCCAGTCTTCTACCTCCAGGAACCATACAGGAAGCTGGATATCTTCTGGGACTTCCGCCCGGAAGCTTTTCTTTGATCCGTCGGAAAACACGGTTTCATATTCGCCGCTCTTACTTACTGCTGCCATAAATCTGCCGCTTTTTATAGTCAGACAATCCACATTTGTTTTTACAGCATGTATCTCATCCTGTGCATTAGTATCCACCATAAGCATTGCCGCCTCACCAGGAGAAAGGCAAAGATCAAGCACGGTCCGTCCATTTTCCTGCCTATAGCAGCCGATTTCCTCAATTTCTCCGCTCCAGCAGTCAATCCGATAGGGTTTTCCAATACCGCGGATTTTCATGGTAAAAGCAAAATCCTCTTTTTCTCCATACTGCATGTTATAAACAAAGAGGTAGGTTTCCCCGTCTTCCTCTCTCATATGCGTCAGAATATTTTTATTGCTCTCAGCAAAGGCCGCTCTGGGAAGGATTCCTGCTTCCTTCAAAGCAGAATAGGTGTCTTCCTGTTTATCAATCTCTTTCACATTAGGCAGGGTCTTTATTTCTGCAACGATCTCCTTCAGCCTTTCGTCCCCGCCGTCATGGAAAGGCGTCATGCTGGCAGCTTTTTTATAGGTTCTGCCGATTCCGCCTGGCCGGAGGGTTTCATGGACCCCATTGACAAAAAGGATGGGAAGCCCCTTTTTAGCAAGCTGCAGCAATTTTTCAGCAGCAGAGACAGGCAGCGCCTCCTGGTAGATGAGCAATGCCTGATAGCCCGGTCCTTCCGGAAGCAGCACACCGTCTTTAAAATCTACAAAATCCTCTTCCAAAATCTGCGGTGCAAAATAATCCCAGGTATACCCAGCGTTTTGAAGCTGCATATCCTCCCAGTAAATCCCCTTGTTTCCTCTTACAAGCTGAGACTCATAAGCCGCTTCTTCCTCATCGGATATTTCATGGAAGATCAGATTGTTAAAATTATAATCCAGGCGCAAAATCCCAAGATCCATGCGTGGTTTTCCCTGACGAAGGATCATCTGGTATCTGGCAAGCATAGCGGTCCAGTCTTTATAATGGATATAGGAGGGCTGTCTGGAGCCAAAACGCTCGGAAAACACCGGCCACATTCCTTCGTGTCCCGGCCAGTAGGTGGAATCATCCGAACCCGCGATACTGGAATATCCGTGAAGCACCGTCTTTGACACCCCGGCCGCAAACTGCATGTAAATGATCTGGGTATAAAAATCCAGTCCCATCATGTAATTTAAAAGCGTCGCCCCTGTCTCACTGGAATAAATGCGTCCATAAATGTGCGCCGGTCCCGCCAGATTTCGGAAGGATTCAAGCTGGGAGGCAAACTCTAAAGATTCCGTTTCAATGCCGTCCACATATTTTCCAGGCTGGGAAATTTCAAAAGGAAGTCCGTAGGAAATCTCCGCCCGCAAAGTCATGTTATGAGTGTGGAGCCACTCCTGCATGGGCTTTAACATATTGTCCATATACAGATCCGTCATGGTCTGATAAAGGTCATTTAATAGTTTTTCTGTAAATATTTCATCTTCACAGTGATAAAAATACCGGTAGACTTTTTGCATCATACCCGCTTCCTTTAAAACAAAAGGAAGGTACGGGGTAAGGTCATAGCCTCTTCTTTTCTTAAACTCTTCCAGAAAATGATAGCCCCAGAACTGCCCGCCTTTTCCAAAGGTTCCCAGTTCCAGAGAATCCATGTACATCATTCCCCGGCCATTTTCCTCTATATTCTTTTTCAGCTCGTCAGTCAGAACCGTACTTTCCCAATAGGCAATAAAGGCATCAATTCCATATCGGTCAATATAATTAACCGTATAAGAGGTACTTACAGAGGGCTCTGCGGTCTGTCCTGTTCCATGGATCCAGAAAAAGAACAGAAGATACGTTCCGTCTTCCGGCGCAGTCCATGTGAGGGTTTTATCTTTTACCTGATCTGTAAGGACTATGGCGCTGTCTTTGTCCAGGAAGGTTTGTCCGTCTTTTTCTCCTGAAAAACGGATTGCCACTACTGCCTCCAGCTCCTGTCTGGTCACATTGGGGACGGTAAGCGCACATTCCGGAAGTTGTCCGCTCCAGGTTTCTCCCGCTTTTACCGTCTCTACTGTGTAATCCAGTTCCTTGGAGGCAGCCCTATCATCCGGGGTGATGTTGATAAGATTGGCGTTGGCCCAGTTCGTGCCGCTGGTCATACTAACGCCCAGCCCCCGCTTTGTACTTTCTTCCACAACAATGTGGGAATCATGAACCCACTCTTCTGCGCCCCATCCATAAAGAGCAGGGTCACAGCCCGGCTCATCCATGGCTAAAAATTCAATGGCGCCAAAACCAGTTTCATCCAGATCCTGAATCTCTTTTTTCAAGGTTTCATCTGTGTGAAATCCTTCCGCCAGCCACCAGCGCACCTCTGGCCGGTACTGTTTTTCTGGGTTTTTTAATTGGTCTTTTACTTTCATGCTGTCCTCCATTTCTATCAGGCTTGCTGATTTGTTTTTTGTTAATAAACACCCATTTTAGATTTATAAAAATTATAAAATGAAGGTGTGTTTTCCACAATGACTGA
>CALIZJ010000008.1 GCA_938028845.1 uncultured Blautia sp. | reverse complement strand
GCATCCTTATGGAAAAGAATCGGGAATATCCATGGGCCATCCTTGCCATGGCAAATCTTTCCTGCTGCCTGTTATCCTCTATGGGAGTGATGCTGGCACCTTTGGTAACGGGATGCTTTTCGCTTCTTAGCCTGATCCGTTTCCGGGAGGGAAAGAGGTTTGGGGCCGGGCTTTTATGCTGTGTTCCATCTTTGATTCTGGGACTGGCGTATCTGCTGATCAAATAATTGGGAGATGAAAAGCGACATGAAAGAGACATTAGAACTGGTCCTTTCCACCTGGGTATCCTACTGGGGAGAGGGCTTTTACCAATATCTGCTGCTGGCAGCCGTCCTGTATCTCCTGATCTGGAGGCGGAAAAAGGAGAGTACGCGCAGTATCCTGCCCTATCTTCTGACGGTTCTGGTGATTTTTGCGTTCCCGCTTACAGCGGGGATTATTTACCGGTGCATTGGAAAAAGTGTATATTGGCGGGTACTGTGGATTCTGCCGACAGCTTTGGTGATCGCTTTGGCGGGAACTGAATTTATAAAAGAGCGAAAATCAAAGGCGCTGAAATTTTGTCTGATGATCCTTTTCGCCGGAGTGATAGGCATAAGCGGAAAAAGTGTGTGGCAGGCGGGAAACTACCAGGAAGTACACAATAATCAGAAAGTGCCTGATGAGGTGGCGCAGATCTGTGACCTGATACGCAGCGACGCCGGGGATAAGGAGGTAAGATTTGCTTCCGATGATTATGTTGCCTCCTATGCCAGAGTGTATGAACCGTCTTTCCTTATGCCCTATGGAAGGGCGGGCAGGGGTGCCAGGATGGAAAAATCCATTATGCTGTATCAGGAGATGATCTCACCTTCGCCGAATTATAAAAAGATCGGACGTCTGGCAAGAGCCAGAACATGCAATTATATAGCAGTACAGATCACAGAGGAATCTCAAAAGGAAACCCTGGCTTACTGCGGATACCAGGAAATCGGGATGGCAGGCAGGTATGGGGTGTTCCGGTTCGAAAAACCGGAAGAATCCTGAAAAAAGCTTGCTATTTCCCACAAAAACTGATACAGTAATAAAAAGATAAAATACAGAATACAAGAATGATAGAGGTGCGGGATTCAAAAGTACGAAGGACATATAAGGCCTGGCAGCCGTCCATAGGAAAGGGGAAACCGCCGAAGGAGCTTTTTAGCCAGAAAAAAGTTTCCTGGTACGCTGTATAAGATACAACGTACTGTCACATATGTGGAGCGCTATCTGGAGTAAAAGAATACACCATGAACGTATACACAGAAAGATCTGTCGTTCATGGCGTTTTTGTGTTGTGAAACAAATGAGGGAGGAAAGAAAAATGAAGAAGTACGCAAAAAGAGTATCTTTGCTGCTGAGTTTTGCTGCAGTACTGCTGCTTGTCAGTCCGCTTACTGTATTGGCAGCAGAAGCAGAGGAAGCTGCACAGCCTGCTATGTACGCAACCTTTTGGTCTCTTGTGCCGCCTATCGTAGCCATTGTGCTGGCACTGATCACCAAGGAGGTATACAGTTCCCTGTTTATTGGAATTTTGGTAGGCGCTTTGTTTTATTCAGGTTTCAGCTTTGAGGGAACAGTGACACATATTTTCCAGGGCGGAATCATTCAGGTGCTGTCTGACAGCTACAATGTAGGAATCATTGTGTTCCTTGTGATCCTGGGTACTATGGTGAGCTTGATGAACCGGGCAGGAGGGTCCGCTGCCTTTGGAAGATGGGCTGGGAAGAGCATTAAATCCAGGGTAGGCGCAGAGATTGCCACGATCATCCTGGGCTGCCTGATTTTCATTGACGATTATTTCAACTGCCTTACCGTAGGAAGCGTAATGCGGCCCATTACGGACAGACATAATGTTTCCAGGGCGAAACTTTCCTATTTGATTGACGCTACCGCTGCGCCGGTGTGCATTATTGCGCCGATTTCATCCTGGGCTGCGGCTGTGAGCGGATTTGTAGAGGGAGAGGATGGACTGTCCATTTTCGTCCGTGCCATACCTTATAATTTTTATGCACTGCTGACGATCTTCATGATGATCGCCATGGTGCTTTTGAAAACAGAATTCGGAAGTATGCGGGTGCATGAAAAAAATGCCTTAAAAGGCGATATTTATACTACGGAAAGCCGGCCTTATGCAAATGCAGAAGATGAGGCGAAAGAAAACCCAAGAGGAAAAGTGATCGACCTTTTGATCCCTATCGTCTGCCTCGTGGTTAGCTGTGTGATCGGAATGATCTATACAGGCGGATTTTTCGATGGCGTGGACTTTGTTACTGCTTTTTCACAGAGCGATGCTTCCGTTGGTCTGGTATATGGAAGCTTCTTTGGTCTGATCATAACCATCGTGCTGTATATGATCCGCCGTGTACTGAGTTTTAAAGACTGCATGGCGTGTATCCCGGATGGATTTAAGGCCATGGTGCCGGCAATCCTTATCCTGACTTTTGCCTGGTCGTTAAAGGCAATGACAGACAGTTTGGGCGCAGCAGAATTTGTAGCGGCTCTTACGAAGTCTTCAGCAGATGCCTTTATGAATCTGCTTCCGGCGATTATTTTCCTGGTAGGGTGCGGGCTTTCTTTTGCTACAGGTACCTCCTGGGGAACCTTTGGAATTTTGATTCCTATTGTTGTAGAAGTATTTTCAAATTCTGATCCGAACCTGATGATCATCTCCATTTCTGCTTGTATGGCAGGCGCTGTGTGCGGAGATCATTGTTCTCCTATTTCCGATACCACTATCATGGCATCGGCGGGTGCCCAGTGTGACCATGTGGTGCATGTTTCCACCCAGCTTCCGTATGCGATAGTAGCTGCGGCAGTTTCCTTTGTGACTTATATAGTTGCCGGTTTTGTGCAGACAGCATGGATTGCTCTGCCCTTTGGAATCATTTTGATGCTGGCTGTTATCCTTATCATAAGAAAAAAACATGGAGCACTGGAAGGTTAGGTATCCCTGAAACAGGGGGTTCCTGACAGAAAAATGTAGATTTTAGGCTGGAATCTTTGGATTCCGGCCTTTTATGTATAAATGAGAAATGTTTTCATCAGCAGAAAAATATACAAAAAAATAAAAATGTAAATAGATTCTTTTAAGAAATTCTGTTACACTATAACTTTAGGGAAAAAAGAGAAAGACAAAAGCGGTGAAAATCGCAAAAGAGAAACTTAGAGGTGGTAAGATTGCTGAATATACAAAAGACAGACAGACTACTGGTGGGAATTGATATCGGGAGTACGACCACAAAGATCGCAGCCGTAGACCCAGAGAGCAGGGAGATGGTGTACTCCGCGTATAAAAGACACAGGGCAGCGCAGGTAAAGACAGCGGGAGCCATGCTGGAAGAACTTTCCAGGAGCTTTCCGGATGCAAAACTTAAGCTCTGCCTGACCGGCTCCGGTGCAAAGCCGCTGGCAGAGAGACTGGGAGTATCCTTTATTCAGGAAGTGGTCGCCAACTCTGTAGCCCTTCGTAAAAACTATGAACAAGTAGGAACCGCTATTGAACTGGGCGGGCAGGATGCAAAAATTATTTTCTTTGAAAGAGACCGGCAGAATAGAGAGCTGAAGGTCTATGATATGCGTATGAATGGAAGCTGCGCCGGGGGAACAGGCGCTTTTATTGATGAGGTGGCCACGATCCTAAAGGTTCCGGCAGAGGAATTTGATACCCTTGCCAGAAAAGGCCGCTGTGTATATGATATCTCCGGTCGCTGCGGCGTATATGCAAAGACAGATATCCAGCCGCTGCTGAACCAGGGAGTATCCAGAGAGGATCTTGCCCTGTCTGCTTTTCATGCCATTGCCAAGCAGACCATCGGCGGACTGGCCCAGGGACTGGATATCCGGAAACCGGTGGCTTTTGAGGGAGGTCCCCTTACTTTTAACCCCACATTGATACGGGTCTTTCAGGAACGTCTGAAGCTTTCTGATGAGGAGACTTTGATTCCTGAGCGCCCTGAAATGATGATCGCTTATGGAGCAGCCCTTTCTCTTCTTAACGGAATGGGAGAGCAGGCCAAAGAAAGTACCTATGAAGAACTTCTAACACAGCTTATAGAGGTACAGGCAGAAAAAAAGAAAATTACCGCTGCAGGAAAAAAGAAATTTTTTGAGACGGAAGATGAAGAAAAAGAATTTTTTAAGCGTCATTCGCTGCCATCTGATATAAGAAAAGAGCCGGAGCCTGGAAAGGTGACCCGGGCGTATCTGGGAATTGATTCCGGAAGCACCACTACAAAGATGGTGTTATTAGGAGAAGACGAAACAATCCTGGATTCATTTTACGGACCTAATGAAGGACGTCCTCTGGATGTGGCGAAAAAGGCCCTGCTGGATATACGGGCGCGTTACCGAATGACCGGAGGAGATCTTGAGATTTTGGCGGCGGGAACCACCGGCTATGGAGAGCTGATGTTTGCCAAGGCATTTGAGACAGAATGTCATGTGGTGGAAACCGTGGCTCATGCCAGGGCAGCATCAAAATATGTAGATGATGTCAGCTTTATCCTGGACATCGGCGGACAGGATATGAAAGCGATTTGGATCGATCATGGAATTATTACCAATATTCTTGTAAATGAGGCGTGTTCCTCAGGCTGCGGCTCATTTCTTGCAAATTTCGCCGAATCTCTGGATATTCCAGTAAAGGATATTGCAAAAGCTGCTTTTGCCTCCCAGCATCCGGCAGATTTAGGAAGCCGGTGCACCGTGTTTATGAATAGCAGTGTGATCACAGAGCAGAGGAATGGTAAGTCGCCGGAGGACATTATGGCTGGGCTTTGCCGTTCCATTATAGAAAATGTATTTACAAAAGTCATTCGTATTTCCAGTATGGAGAGCCTAGGGGATAAGATCGTAGTACAAGGAGGAACCTTCCAAAACGATGCAGTTCTGCGGGCGATGGAGCAGTATACCGGCCGGGAGGTGACAAGAGCCCCCTATCCGGGGCTGATGGGCGCCATTGGAGCTGCGCTGGTGACAAAGGAACGGTTTGAGAAAGACGGAGGAAAAAGAACATTTATCGGTCTGGACGCAGTGGAAGGATTTTCCTATACCCAGACGGCGAATTCGCCCTGTAATTACTGCGCAAACCACTGCAAACGTACGGTTGTGACCTTTTCCAATGGAAAGCAGTGGATCACAAACAACCGGTGCGAGCGGGGCGGGGCACCGGATGAAGTAAGGCAAAAGCCTGCTCCTAATCTGTTTGCAGTCAGGGAAAAACTGATCTTTCAGGATTATGAATACACTCAGGTAGACGATGAGAAAGAGATCACCATCGGACTTCCCAGAGTGCTTTATTACTGGGAGGATATGCCTTTTTGGAAAACCTTCTGGAAAGCCCTTGGATTTAAAGTAAAGCTGTCTAACAGCAGTACACGGAAGATCTATGAGAGCGGACTTTCAGCAGTGACTTCAGATACGGTCTGCTTCCCGGCGAAGCTTGTTCACGGCCATCTGCGCAATCTGGCTAAGAAAAAAGTGGACCGGATCTTTATGCCCTCCGTGACTACGGTGCCTTCTGAAAATATGGAGAAGACAAGCCAGTCTATGTGCGCTGTGGTAAAGGGGTATCCTATAGTTGTACGCAATTCGGATAATCCGGAGAGGAATTTTAACATCCCCTTTGATGCGCCGCTGTTCCACTGGTATACCAATGCGGACAGGGACAGACAGCTCACGAAATATATGGAAGGGACTTTTAAAATCTCCAAAGAAAAGACCCTTGCCGCCATAGAGCAGGGAGAGGCTGCGCAGGCGGAATTTCATAAGCAGCTTACAAAAGCAGGCGGGGAGGTATTGGATGAGGTGGAAAGAAAAGGAACCTATGCAGTGGTACTGGCTTCCCGTCCTTATCAAAATGATTCTCTGGTAAATCATGAGCTGCCGGAAATGTTTGCCGGATTTGGAATACCGGTTCTTACCGCAGATTCCCTTCCGGGAGTAAATGAGACGGATATCAGTAAAAGCCGGCTGGATATTGTAAACAATTACCATGCCCGGATGCTTTCTTCTGCAGTTTTGGCAGCGGAGAGTCCTTATCTGGAATATGTACAGATTTCAAGCTTTGGCTGCGGCCATGACGCTTATCTTTCCGATGAAATTATAAGGATCATGAAAGAGATATCCAAAAAGGTACCATTGGTATTAAAGCTGGATGAAAGCGATATTAAGGGACCGCTTGGAATCCGTGTCCGTTCATTTTTAGAAACGGTGGCTATGCGCCGGGAACGGGAGGAAACCCTTGAAATAAAGGCATTAAAAGATCCATATCCAGTGAAATTTACCAAGGAGTCCAGAAAGGAAAAGCTGGTGCTTATTCCGAATACCTCCCATGCGTTCAGCCGCATTATGTCGGCGGCGTTCCATACCCAGGGACTTCGCACGGAATCCCTGGATTATGGCAGGGAAGAAGCCATCCGCCTTGGAAAACAGTATGTACATAACGATATCTGTTTCCCGGCGCAGATTGTCATTGGAGAGATACTGGCGGCTTTAAAAAGTGGAAAATACGATGACAAAGAAGTTGCGGTGGGAATGGGAAAATACATAGGCGACTGCCGGCTTACCCACTATAGTGCCCTCCTGCGCAAAGCCTTAGACGATGCAGGTTACGCCCAGGTGCCGATCCTTACCAATGATGATGCGGACTCCCATAATCTGCATCCGGGATTTAAAATGAATCTGCTCACTGCCATACGCATTGCCTTTGGCATGCCTATGATCGATGTGCTGGAGGAGCTTCTGCGCAAGATGCGCCCGTATGAGCTGGAAGAAGGAGCCTCGGAACGGGCTTTTGAACGTGCCATGGACGAGGTGGTAAACGGACTTGAAAACGGCGGGGTCATGGGGGCGAGAAAAGGGTTCCAGCGCGCTATTGAGATCATGAAGGAGGTTCCTTATGACCGTTCCCATCCAAAGTCCCAGGTTTTGATCGTGGGAGAGTATCTCCTTAACTTCCATCCCGGCGCGAACAATGATATCGAAAAATATCTGGAGAAAAACGGATTTGAGATCATTGAGGCGCGTATGACGGATGTAATAAGAAAGACATACTTTTATCAGGATTCCCAAATCCGGGAATACCATTTGAAAAAGCCGGTAAACCAGAAAGTCTGGTACCGGACGGCGAACAATATCTTTAATTTTGCCCATGATATGACGGATAAGATTGCTTCCGCCCATCCTTTATATGAGAGGGCGTGCAGAATGCAGGAACTGGTACGGGACAGCGATCCGGTCATCCATCATACCTTTGACGCAGGGGAAGGTGTGCTGATCTCCGGAGAGATTCTTCACCATGCTAAGAAAGGATGCAGGATCTTTGTGATCCTTCAGCCCTTCGGATGCCTTCCCAATCACGTGGTAGGGCGGGGGATTTCCAAGAAGCTTAAAGAAATGTATCCGGATGTACAGATCCTTCCTTTGGATTATGATCCGGACACCAGTTTCGCCAATATTGAAAACCGGCTTCAGATGCTGAATAACCAGAAAATCTGACCTTTGTCAGTTCGTTCGTATGGTCCGGTCTGCAATAAAATCCGGCTGTACGAACGAATGAGCTGGCATTGGGAAGAAAAAGTGACACGATGGGCAGCAGCTTGTGTCGTCATCTGAAAAAAGACTTTACAATTTAGAATATTTATGCTAGTATTATTTTTGTCAAAACAATTATAACATTTTTTGACTTTTTCGTTTGCACCTGTAGCTCAGTGGATAGAGCAGTGGTTTCCGGTACCATGTGCGGGGGT
>CALIZJ010000007.1 GCA_938028845.1 uncultured Blautia sp. | reverse complement strand
AGAGTTGTCAATCTGATCCGCAAGGCTGCGCCAGTCCTCTTCGCTGGAATTTATGATAGCAAGCATACCGGACATAGCCTCTTTCCCAAATATGGTAGATGCCGCTGCTGTCTGCTCAGACTCGGACAGGCCGCCAAGACTGCTCCTTAAGTTCTCCATCACCCCTCGCAGTGATTTCATATTTCCTTCGCTGTCCGTAAGGCTTATACCATATTTTTCCATGGCCGATGCCATCTGCGCGGTTGGAGACGCCATATTGGTCAGAGACGTTCTCAAAGCAGTACCGGCCATACTACCCGTTATCGCATTATTACTCATAAGGCCCAGGGCAAGAGCTGTATCCTGGATGTTGTATCCCAGCGCTCCCATGACTGGGGCTGCGTATTTCAGGGATTCACCCAAATTGTATACGTCTGTATTCGATGCGGAAGAAGCAACAGCCAGTACATCCGCAAACTGCGCGGTATCCTTTGCGGACAATCCGAAGGCGGTAAGGGCGTTGGATACGATATCCGTTGTGGACGCGAGATCCAGCCCGTCCGCAGCCGCCAGGCTCATAACGCCCCCGATTCCGCTGACCATATCGTTTACGCTCCATCCGGCCTGCGCCATATATGTAAAGGCTTCTGCCGATTCTGTAGCAGAAAACTTAGTAGCGGCGCCCATCTCTTTAGCTGTCTTGGTCAATATCGCCATCTGTGAGTCACTCGCATTTGCCAAGCCTTCCACTCTGGACATTGTAGCGCCAAAGTCGGAATAGGTGCTTATGGCATCTTTTATTCCCAGACTTGCCCCTGCCATACCGGCGAATCCGGCGATCGGGCTTGTGAGCATATTCGCCACAGACGACAGCGGGGACATGAGCTTATTTACTACACTCGTAGTCCCGGACCATGCCTTGGTAAGTCCGCTTCCTCCCATGTTCAAAAGAGATTTCTGCGTCGATTTTGACGTTTTATCGAGGTCGAGAAGCTTTTTCGTAATGCCAGACAGCGCGCCGGTATTATCCTGTACTTCCACAGGGATCTCAATCTTTATCGTCCTTGCAGCCATCCGGTATCACCTCTTTTCTCTCGCGCGCTGCCGCGCATTCCTCTCGTCTTCCAGTTGCACTATGGTAGATGCAAACAAGAAGGCCCTAACCCCTTCGGGCAGAGCCAATATCTTATCCGGCATGATCCCGTGCCTCTGGAAGATCACATGCAGTATCCAGGATTTCCCGCCGAGCCTAATCAGTTTTTTGCTTCATCTACCATTGCTTCTTCTGAGCCGTACCCGGAAATGTCGTTAATCACGTCAATCACATTTTCTTTTTCTCCCGGAAGGAGCACGGCATCGATCACATCCAGTGCATTAATAATGTGCTTTCCTTTTCTTCTAAGGCCTTCCTGCACGGATTTGTTGTTCCACAACTTCTTCTGATCCGCAGCAACGGTGGCGTTGTAGATCAGGGAACTGCGGTATTTTGCCATATCAAGTTCCTCAGCCACCTTTACGCCACGCGCGCGGTTCTTCGCATATTTGGTATACTTTTTGCGGATAGCGTATACTTCCGCATCAGACAGCGGATGAACCTCGAACGAGAAGTAATGCTTGCCGCTCCGCACGATATCCAGCTTCACAGTCTCCTCTTCTGCATCCTCTGCAGCATCCAGCAGGCCGCGAAGGTAATCTTCTTCGTTATTCTCCATATCTTCCTGGATAATATCCTCCGCTTCCTTTTCAGAAATCTCAGCTTCCATCACATTTTCCATGTCTTTCTCAGCTTTAGTTGTTCTTGGCATTTTATAATCCTCCTCATAACGAAAAGGCGGCATTTCTGCCGCCCCTTTTTACTGGTTTATCAAATTGTTAATTGAGACCGCTGCTCCGGGCGGCCATTACAATGCAGGTTGTACGACCTGGTGAGCACATCCCCCGTAGATACGTTCTGGATATCCTGGTCTCCGGAAAAGATGCACTCGCGGTATGTGATCCTCTCCTGGGATCCGTCCCGCCCTTCGATCACTCCATCAAGGGTAATCACCGGAGACTCCCCGTTCTGTACTGCATCGATTACCTGGTTAAAGAGATATCCGTCAAGCACGACGATCTCGGAGATCGTGATCGTTACCCCTACAGAGCCGTTCACTTCAAGCTCCATATTCTGGCCGATCGGATTATACTTGTAGTTATTAAACGCTGCTTTTGTACTAAAGCTGTTCACCTGCGCAAAAGGTTCTCCGTCCTCGTTGTAAAGCATGGCATCTTTTCCGGATCTGGAAAACCTTGCGTCACTGTTCGCTCTTGTATTTAACATTCCTGCACCTCCTTATGCTTCCACTGTGCTGAATCTGAACTTGTAGAACAGATAGATGTGTTCAGCGGAGTCTTTGTCGATTACGTCGATCACGAAATAGCAGTTGTCCGTGTCGGCGGTATATGTAGTGTCTTCTGCCACGGTGGCCTGGACAAGTTTTCCTTCCTGGACCATATCGTTGCATATCTTCTGCAGCTTACCGATAATGGTAGCCCTGCCATTCACATCGTTGTCTACCTTTCCGACCAATGCGTCTGCCTGAGCATTGCACCGGTAAAGCAGCTCATATCTTGTCTTTACACGACGGATCTTCTTCCAGCCGGCGTCTTTATTCTCTGCCGGATGGATCAGCGTATTGATTCCGCTGTCTACCCATACCTTATCGTCTGGGGATACGCTCAGGACAAGGCATCCGCTCTGCTCCGCCTTTTCGACCTGCGTGTTGGTCAGCAGTTCTCCAAGAGTTACATACCGGTCAATCACCGTGTGGGTTATGGACTGGTTCGACGGCGTAGCCGCAATAAGCCCGGCAATCAGAGCCGCTGTCTGGTATCCTTCGAGAGTCGCGTCATTTGTGGACACTTTGGAGTTCAAAACATATACTATGTTTTCTGTATCAAACCCCGCTGCGGCCGTGATTCTTTCCTCAAGATCCTTCGTGGTCTTTTCTGCTACTACGCCGATCCCGAACTGTCCCGCATCATATATCCGGTCAAGGTATGCCGCAAGCAGGGCATGTACGGCAGTGTCTTCCGTATCTACGCAGATGGTATTAAAGTAATACTTCTCCACTTCGGAAAACGCCTTGGAGTAGTCTCCTGTAGCTGTAGTTGGGTTTTCCCCTGCTGTAAATTTGCTCTGGGATACATTCGTGATAACCCCCGTTGCATCCTGCTGTGCTTCTGCGGCAAAGTTCTTCGATTTTGCAAAGGCATCAATCAGCGCCTTTACCTCATTATCGCCTTTTGCAAAGTTTACTTTTTCAAATTCCGTAGTACCGGTGTAGATAATACACTCTTTTCTGTCGCTGTCTGTCAGCTTATCCCGCACGGTCACGGACAGATCCATCTTTCCGAAATGTTTTGCTGTCACTTTTACCGTTCCGGTTGCCGCGGTAAGGCTTACAGTTGCCGCAGAGCCTCCCGTACCTCCGGCTCTGCAGGCAATTATCTTCTTGGCTCCTCCAGCTATCGCCTCGCGGATGGCATCTGTAGTTCCGCCGTCTCCGTAGATAGCCGCATAGCTGTCATTCCTGTCAAGTTCTGTTACGCTGTTAATCGGGCCGAAATCAGCCCTGAAAATAACGGCCACAACGCCGTCTACAGCGCCAAAGCCGTTCTCATCACCTTTCTTATCAACATTAAAATAAGCTCCCGGTCGGATTTTTACCTCTCCAGGATTAAAATATCCCGCCATATCACTTAACCTCCCTTCGCATAAAGGCGTCTACCTGCCTCTTTGCTTCTTCTACCGTCATTTTCTTTTTCTTGGACAGAGCCAGCGCCACTTTTACGCATTCACTCGGCTGCTCAAACACCTGATCTGCCTCAGCAATCAGCTCTTCGACGGTGTACTCTGCATTTCCTCCCTGCTTTTCAGTAGAGTCTTTCTTCTCTTCTGCCGTCTCCTGCACTTTTTCTGCAGGAGCATTCTTTTTCGCTTCCGCCATTTTGTCTCCTCTCTTTAAAAGCCCACGCTCACGCCCATAAGGTTGTGTTTCTTTTCAGATCTGCGCAGGCATCCATATTTTCCGGTTAATGTAAGCTGCCCTTCCCGGAGATAATCCGCCTTACTGTTCATGGTTATTTCGTCCAGGTTAAATGGGGACTGGTCGAGCATCGGTATTTCCTCGTCAATCCCCATCTTTTGGTAAAGGCCAGCAATTATTTTCAGCCTGGTAAGGGCATTCGGGTACAACAAATGTACTGCGACCCTTGCATTAAACCAGGCGATAGTATGCATGCAGTGTCTATCCGTGCTCTGCACTTCCTCCAATCGGCAGAAAAATACAGGCTTCTCCGCCGGGTTCGTGTAGTCCCCGATCCGGTCGATACCCAGCACTACCGATTCCGGATATAATTCCTTCACGTATGCGCTTACTGCCATCACCGGATCAGGATCTGTGGTCTCCTGTCCTGGATATTCCAGTATGTCGTACAGGATATCTTTGTAGATAACCGCCATGCCCTCTATCAGATACGGCTCCGTCCTGGACCATGCCACGCAAAAAGGCGCCTGGTCATGTGGCTTCATAAGCACATCCTTCAGGCGCCCTCTTACAAGAGTTTCTAATTTTTCAAGTTCCAACGGGTTCTTATCGGTGTAGATTGTTACGTGCAGCGTCCCGGATGCAGAGCGCTCCTGGTTTACCTGCATATCCACCCGGTAGCATATCCTTGGGTACTGCGGGTTCCCTTCCCATCCTGTCTGCTGGTCGGAAGGAAATTCCGTGTTAAATATCGCCGGTTCCCCGTCATACTTGGCAAGTTTTTCGGATATTTCCTTATCACTCGCCAGTCGGTTATTGATAAGCTCATTCAGATCCGTCTTCATCCCCTCCTTCCTCTTTCTTCTCCGGGTATTCTTTTATGTTCGTAAGAGCGTCCGGAGAATAGCGAATCTCCCATTCTCCGTTTTCCACCTCCTCGGCCCGGATAAAATAATGGTTCTGGACATTGTAGACGGACGGGAGATAAAGCACCCTGATCATTGTTCCGGATACTTCCGCAACGATGCCGGCCTGCCACTCATCCCAGCTCTTATGCTTTGCGCAGATCAGCGTTCCCCTGGCGATCTCTTTGGGGTTAAATTCCTTTCTTGATACATCAATAAGCAGCATCTGTCATCCTCCAATCTCCGAAAATATCCGGACTATATCCGGCAGGGCCTTCTCCTGGATCCTCTCCACATATGGCCTTGGCGCCATTTTGCTGGTGCCGTCCTCCAGATATCCGGCGTAATGCGCTCCGGCTATGATGCCGAACACGCCTGTCGTCCCTCCGGAAGAACTGTATGCCGACCAGGAACGCATCAGGGTTCCAGATACTGTTCCAGGCGGGGATCCAGGTGCGGAAGGGCTCGGATTTCCTCTAAGTACACTAAGCTCTGCATTCCGCAAAGCATTTGCCCCTCTGGCCAGCTTGGAATCCCTCTGCCGGATCGTGTCGTTTTTATAAAATTTCACTGCCTTTTCCAGTTCTCTTGCAGCTTCTTCCGGCGTCATTCAGATCATTCCTTTCTTCCAGATAAAAAATGTTCGATACACCAATGGATGCTATATCGTCTCCGATAAGGACTATAAACTTTCTTTCATCGAGTTCCAGGATATCACCCTTTTTTAAGCCCGGTCTCCCGACTACAACAAGTGTATGTGTCAACGAATGCTGATCCTGGTCCCATCTATGCCGCATCATATCTGACTGGTGCGATGTTGCCTCTGCCAGGACGCCTGTCACACAGATATCCGTATCGACGTACCCGTCAACCGCATAGCCGTTTACCATACTCGTTTTCAGACGCTTTACAGTAAACTTCTTCCAGAGATTTCCAGGGCGCAGATACATAATTCCATAAGGATTTATCATATGTGTCTGCCCCCTCTGTCGTCCATGGACATCATTCCAGCATAAAAGTACGGAGGCTTCTCCCTTCCATCAGTAGCCCCATATCTCGGAACAGTCACATATTTGGTCTCAATTTCTTTTTTCAGGCTATCGTATTCTTCTTTCCAGAGCTTTGCCCTCTCCCCGAGGGAGAGAGACATCGGTCCGACCTTGGTATCCGGTTCATACATAAAGCGCTTCAGGATGCTTTCCAGGCATGCAAGCTTTGCTTTCTTCCACGCCTTTACTGTTGTTGCCCCGTCAATCAGCACGAGATACTCCTCATCGCATAAAGCGCAGGTAAGTTTTCCGTCGCGCACCATGGTGTCTCCTAACTCAAAGCGCATCCTGTCTTTTCCGTACTCCCCTATCAAGGCCGGATCATAGGTATACGTCTCCATGGGATAACCTCCTTCCTTGTATGGGATGGATGAGCCTGCATGTCATCCTCTGTGGCTTCGTTATAGCCTCTGGATTCGATTTTATTTGCTGTGGTGAGGATTTTATTGGATAGCATTTTTAAATCGAAAATACGCCGTGTAGGCCACATCCTTCCAGTTTTGGGTTCAGGCCTCTTCTATTTCAGCCGCGCCGGAGGATCCTTTCGATCCCTCTTTCGTGGTTTCGTTACCGCCTACGGATTCATTCTGATCCTGTTCAATGGCGGATAATTGCTCTGTTCTCTTTTTAGCCGCTTTCTTGACGCTGGAGCGGCTGTCTGCCGCATAAAGAACAGTCAGAACCTCTTTGGAAGTGACTTCCTCCATTGCTTCAGCTGCCTTATCTGCTGTCATCTGCATGATTGCAAAAACGCGCTGCACCTCTCCCTCTGTCAAAGGGATGACCAGCACGTCCGCAACATCTCCATCACCATCTTTAATAACCGGGATCGTGATTTTTCCGGCTTCTGTCATTTCAAGCACTGTTTCCTGCTCATCGTTGAGAATAGCAAGTGTACCCTGGCTCTTATGCACCGCCGGATTGATGACGTCCTCGACCGGGACTTCGTCACCAATATAATATTTCCTGCCACCAAAGCTGCAGGGCTTCTGTGCGATAAGTCTCATAAGATATTCCCCTTCCTTACACAGCATCTTTAAAGAACACAGCCAGATCGTCTGCTGTTTTCTTCATGTCACTTGCCATAAGGCCCTCCACATACTCGGAATGCACGCCATATGGTATCACGTAGTTCAGGATCGGCAGATACTGTCCATTTCCAAGCATATCCCAGGTAAAGATATATCCGGCAGAAGGCTCGTCAATAGATGGGGAATTTGTGGCATATGCAAGCAGGAAAGCATCCGGATCCCCAATGTATCCCATATCTGCCGCAGCTCCCATTTCGGCCTTATTCACAATAGATTTCGGGACTACGACCCTTTCAACGCCAAACAGCTGTGCCAGAACGTTTTCTGTCACCGTCGCGGGGTTCGGAGTGGATCCACCATATTTCACTCTTTCAAGGATTCCTGGATGGGATTTCAGTGAGTCAAACACATGAGCTCCAAGGGCCAGACGGTTCGGAGTGCGGCCTGTGGTTTCGTTCATTTCCGTCTTATGCTCGTCGATGAGCTTAATCGGATCAGAATTATCATTGCTAAATTTGATAAACTGTCCAGTAGTCGGAGATGTGCTATCAACTCCGGCAAGCTCATTCCCCCATACACCTGCTTTAAAAAATCCATCTGCGAAGAGGATATCCTGATGGATATTAGCCTGCTCAGCAATGGTTTTCGTGCGCTGAACACGCGGATCTCTCGTTGCGGGTCCCTGACGGCGCTGAAGGTCCGTCTGGCGGATCTGGTCAATACCCATGATCATCTGATCCACAGTGCAGGTATAGGTCTCCGTATGTTCAGACACAACTGCGGGATCCACTTTTCCGTATGCTGGCTTCTTCCGCCAGTTATCTCTCAACAGGTCTTCTTTATCGAAAACATAGTAGCTGTCACTGGACAGGTCAACCGGGCAGATCGGGAAGATTGCCTTTGCAAAGTAGTTTGCTGCGTTCTGATAATATGCAAGCGCCATATTTGTCAGTGCAGTGTGCGGGCGGAATACTCCTTTTGCGATTTCCGCCTGGATTCCATTTGCTGTTTTTCTCATAATACTTTATTCCTCCTTTTTTATATCCCATCAGGCACTGGCGGAAGCCTTCTGGTATTTTGCAATCTGCACGCGGCAATATTCATCCTTCTTTGCGCTAGTGAGTGCAATACCAAATACATAGTTACCTGCTACAGCAACAGCAGCAAGACCGTTTGCTCCTGCAGTGACCTCCTGTCCTTTTGTGATTGTTGCGCCAGCAAGAACATATCCGATGTCCTTAATCTGAATATCTACATAATCCCCGGAGGCTACTTTCCCGGATTCTGCTCCGCTGATGTCGTTATATCCGGCCTCAATCAAAGCAATCCCGACAGGGATATCTGTACCGGCTGTAGCCAGGATAACATTGCCGCTGGAATCATACTTCATGATCCGGTTCCGGCAGTCCGTGATCTCTGCCCCGGCTTTCTCTGTGATAGTAGGTGTCTGGTTAATCTGTACGCCGTTAAAATTTTTAGCCATCTTCGTTTCCTCCTCTCTTAAAATCCTGCTTCCCTATCGTACTCTGCGAGCAGATCCGGGTTGTTCTCCCACGCCTTTGCGACAGCCATGTCGTAACTCAGGGTCGGATCTTTTTCCATATACGATTTTGCGATTACCTCAACCCTGCCCTCGGATTCTCTCTTGGCGATAGGGGACGGGTTCCAATAACCGCCGCTCTTACCGATCTC
>CALIZJ010000006.1 GCA_938028845.1 uncultured Blautia sp. | reverse complement strand
TTCTTACCAAAAAGGAGCCATTTTTTACCAAAGCCACAAAGTTTTTTACACTACCCTCAGAAATCATATATGTATTTTTCTTTTTCTTTGCCCGGTACAGTGCCTGGTCTGCTTTTTCGTATAAAGCCCGAAAATTCAGGCCATTCCGGGGATAAACTGCAACTCCGATGCTTTTCGTCACTCCATAGGGAAGTTCCTCGGTCCGCAGCAGCCGTTCCGCAATCTCTTTAACCTCCGCAGCTTTATGGATATCCATAATAAATACCCCGAACTCATCTCCCCCGAGCCTGCCCACAATATCATTTGTACGCACAGAGTTCTTTAATTGTGCTGCCATCGCCTGCAATGCATCATCGCCCGCTGTATGTCCATATGTATCGTTCAGCTTTTTAAAGTCATCTATATCAATGATCATTAAGGCATGTTTTTTCTCTGACTGTTCTTTCAGTACTTTATCCATCAGCCTTTCCGTATATTTTTTCGAGTACAGACCGGTAAATTCATCCACCGCTGCCCTTTTCTCCAGCCTGTCCATTTCCAGCTTTAACTTATCTATATCTGTGATCGTCCCTACCATCTTTACAGGAAGCCCATTTTCCATAACAGGCATCACGTCTACCTTACACCAAATATAATTTGTATTTCCAGCTTTCATCCGCGCCTGATAAGTAGCCGGCCGACCCGCGAAAATAGAGCAAAAAGCTTTATCCACTGTATCCCAATCCTGAGGGTGTGTAAAATATTCGGAAACACTTCTTTTATATTCTTCCGGAGAAAGTTTGCTGAACATGTGTACATCCTCTAAAATGCGGTTTCCTGTAACTCCAAAAATGTCTTCTGCATTTTCAAAAAAAGTATAAAGCTGCCCTCTTAAGTCCACCTCAAACACGCAAATATGGGCCGCTTTCAACGCATGCAAAAAACGTTCCTTGCACTGGTTTAACTCCAGTAATGTTTTTTGATGTTCTGTCATCCTGCGGTCCTCTTTCTAAATTACACTAAAATACTACAGTAGCCGTTCTATACTATCATTTCTCAGTAATATTTTGCAAGACCTAAATTTACTTTTCCCCTATTATTTTCACCTTCTAATTTGATCTAAAAAGAATAAAATTTTATATAAGATTAAGTTGACAAGATTCGACAAAATTTCCTATTGCTTTTTTCTTTCTCATACATTACACTCTGTTTTAAGCAGGTTTTATTTTTTGCTTTATTCATTCAGCAGAGAATTCCAGCAGGCAGCTCCTATTCTGAGAGGTTATCTGTCACATTTCTAAATTTTTTCAAATTTCTTTCCCATAATCTGGGATGATCACCTAATTTTGACATTTTTTATATAAGCGGGAATTGTTGCCTGTTAGAACAAAATTTGCTATAGTATAAGCAGATGATTTCTCTTTATAGTATTTTCTGTGGAAAGGATACTATATGGATGAAACCCCAAACACAAATGAGAAAAAAACTAAAAACAGCAGCGAGGAGAAGCCATCACCCGGTCCGACCTTGTGTGGCTCACCCTTACCCCTCTTATGGGCGGAAGCATGTCACAGCAGAATAGGATTCTGGCTGCTTATGGATTTATAAGAGACAGCAAAGTATTTTCTGAAGAAGAAAAAAGAAAAATTGAGGCTGTTCTATATGTGATGGCTAATAAATTTTTAAGTTCTAAAGGCTTAAAGAAGTTAAAGGGGACGATGATCATGATGCCATTAGGAAAGATGCTGCACGATGAAGGGCTTGCCGAAGGCCGCAATCTGGGACTTGCGGAGGGCCACGATCTGGGATTAACGGAGGGACGTTTCGCTACAATTGTAGGACTCATACGGAACATGAATCCCGATGCATCTTTTGACAACATTCTAAAAATCCTAAACCTGGAAAGCAGTTGCGTAAAGAAAATCCAGAAGCTCATCCAGGAAATGCCGAATCACACAGATCTTCAGATTGCCCAGGCGTTTCTGGCTGACAAATAACTCTTCCTAAAACAGCCCCATGAAAGCATGTCTATCTTTCTGACATCTTTCATGGGGCTTCTGCTTTATCGATCAACAAAAACATATCTGCTCATTCTGTCAAAAGCTTCTTTTACTCTGGACAGCGGCAGCGCCAGATTGATACGTATATGACACGGTCCGTGGAACTGACGTCCATCCTGCCATGCAACGCCTGCGTCCCATCCCGCTTTGATCACTTCCTCTATTGTCTTTCCATGCTCCCGGCACCAGTCCTCACAGTCCGCAAAAAGCATATAGGTTCCCTCTGGTCTGGAGACTTTCACACCTTTAAAATGCTCTTCTATATAATCACAGGCATAGGTCACGTTCTCCGTGAGCACTTCCCGGAGCTCGTCCACCCATTCATAGCCTTCGGGTTTGTATGCGCCGAGCAGGGCATACATGGACATAACATTCATGCTGTTATAATGGGAAAGGGAAGATTCCTTCTCAACTCTCTCCCGAAGCCATTTGTTATAAATAATATGGTAACTTCCGATAAGTCCGGCCAGGTTAAATGTCTTAGAAGGTGCATACATGGCAACTGTGCGCATCCTTGCGTCCTCGCTCACTGACTGGGTAGGAATGTGTTTATGTCCTTTCAGGATCAGATCCGACCAGATTTCATCAGATACCACATACACATCGTATTTTCGGAACAGCTCCATCGCCCTTTCCAGTTCCCAGCGTTCCCACACTCTTCCGCAGGGATTATGGGGAGAGCAGAATACAGCGGCATGGATCTTATTCTCCGCGATCTTTTTTTCCATATCCTCAAAGTCCATGCGCCATACGCCATTTTCGTCCTTTTTTAAAGGGCTTAGGACCATATCATATCCATTGTTGTTCAGGCACTCGGTAAATCCCACGTAGGTAGGGGAATGAAGCAGTATCTTGTCCCCCTTTGAACACAGAACGTTTAATGCGCTGATCACACCACCTAAAACTCCGTTTTCATAGCCGATATTTTCCGGCTTCAGACCTTTTACATCATTCCGGCTCTCCTGCCACTTTATAATGGAATCAAAATATTCCTTTCTGGGAGCAAAATAACCGTATGCAGGATGTTTTGCCCGCTCTATCATCGCTTCAGGGATCGTGGGAACTACCGGAAAATTCATGTCTGCCACCCACATGGGGATACTGTCAAATCCATCCCGGGGCGCAGCGGGAAAATTCGTGCCTGGAAGCCCCAAACCGTCCACTGCGATCGCATCTTTTCCATGTCTGTCTATAATGCTTGTAAAATCATATTTCATGTTCATTGCCTCTTTCATTTCTGTATTCCAAAAGCTTTTTAATAATTGTAGTACATTCTTTCACATTTCACAAGTATCTCACCTTTGAAATTTATTCCCTGTGCCTTGGATAGGGCTGTTTTTACTGGATCTTTTGTAAAAACAAATTAATTTGCCCCTGCCATTTCTGCTGCAAACAGGGCGGCTCCAAGAGCGCCGCAAAGCTGGGCATCTTTATGAATCACAAGGGAAGTCCCAAGCTTTTCCTCCAGGGTCTTTACCAGACCTTTGTTCTTCGATACCCCGCCGGTCATCATATATTTCTCCTTACCGCCCACACGCTTGGCAAGGGCTGCCGTCTTTGTTGCCACCGCTTTATTCAGTCCGTGCACGATATCGTCCGTTGCCTTATTCTGAGCGATAAGGGATACCACCTCTGATTCCGCAAACACGGTGCACATGCTGGATATCGTGATATCCTCCTTATAAGTCAGCCCCGCCTGGCTCATATGATCCAGATCCATCTCCATGGTTCTTGCCATCATTTCCAGGAAACGTCCTGTCCCGGCGGCACATTTGTCATTCATGACAAAGTTCTCCACCGCTCCGTTCTCATCGATTCGGATAACCTTGCTGTCCTGACCGCCTATATCCACCACAGTGCGTACCTGAGGATCCAGATAATGAGCGCCTTTGGCGTGGCAGGTGATCTCTGTGATACTCTTATCCCCTTCCTGGATAGCCGTACGCCCGTACCCAGTAGTCACAAGAGCGTCTATATCTTCCCTATTTAACTTTGCTTCCTTTAACGCCTCCGAAAGGGCTCTCTCTGCGCCGATGGCAGCACCAGCACCTGTGGGCAGGACGATTCCTGCAACAATCTTTTTCTCTTTATCAAGAATCACCACATCCGTACTTGTGGAACCGCTGTCAATTCCGGCAAAATATCCTTTTCCCATTTTTTTCTCCTTTCCCATTGTCTCATCCTGGGTAATCGTCTCTGCAAACGCCTCCAGCCGTGTCATAAGCTGTCCGCTGCTCTGCAGGGTATAATCGGATTCTATTTTTAAAAGAGGAACGTCTGTATGCTCTTTTATCTCCGCATATTCGAAACTGTAAAAATCACAGAATTTAACCGTATGATAAATGATCCCTTTTAAATCCGGGTCATTATACAACTGCTTTCTGCCGGAATGATCCATCATCCGCATACAGGGCGCCTGGCATAAAAGTTCTCCCGCATACCAGTCCATAAGTTCATCAAAGGCCGCGCCCTCCGGAGGCAGCAGGCTTCCCACAGAACGGTTATTGACACAGGTAACATTCTCCACAGGCAGAGGCATCAGCTTCTCTACCATTTGGAAAAGCTCCGTCCCCATACGCGCCCCAAGCACATTTAAATGCGGCCCTCTTCTTTTCTCCGGCCCGCAAAAAGCATCCCGAAACTTTTTTTCATCAAATGCCGTTCCTTTATAGGCGCTGTATGCCTTTGCAAGCCCTTTAAGCTCAGCGGCTGTCCGCTCCCGGCTGCAGGTGTCATGGCTGTGCAGGATATCCAGCATATAAAGGAAATCCAGTTTTCCGCTGTCCATAAGCACATCGCAGACGCTGCGGATCGTATCGCAGCAGTTTACCAGAACCAACTCTTTTACATTCCCTTCCAGTACCGCCTCCAGTAAGGTCTTCCCAAAACCGCAGATATTAGGATGAGCGATCTGCTCCGCCAGTTCAAAACCTTTGGGCATAGTGTTCAGAATCTCGCACTCCGCTCCCAAAGCCTTTAGCAGCTCTACCGGTGTATATTTACAGATATAATAAGTCTTATGCATTTGTCTCACCTCCAAGCATCTCTAAGAACGCCCCCAGCCTGGTAGCTGTCTGGCCTTCGCCTCCATGGCTCCGGTCACATCCGTCTCCATCCAGGATCAGAAGGGGAAGCCCTTCCTCCTCAAATTTCTTCTTGGCAAGCTGAGCAATCCCCAGGGTGTGCTTGCAGCCCCAATGGTTAAACCATACAGCGCCGTCTGCTCCAGCCTCTTTCGCACAGCGGATCCCGTTCTGGATCCTTCTTAAAGCGCTTCCGTTCAGGGCATGGTACACCAGCCGCTTTGCCATAGCTTCATAAGGCCGCTTAGGATCAAGCGTACCGTCAAAGGTCTGGGCAAGCTCGCATCCTACGATCTGGGCATTTTCGTTAAAATACAGCTCCTTTTTTACTGCCTCTGACCAGAAAGGAATGGTATGCATCCAGTAAATCCGTTTTCCTTTGGACGGCTCTGCTTTTTGTATATCCCGAAGGAGCATTTCCGTATAACTTTCTTCCTCCTCTGTTCCCAGAAGGATGTTATTGGTCATTCCGCTGTACAGCGGCGTTACCAGATCTGCAGGCACATACTTATCTGCCCGCTCCCTCTGGAATTTCCTGTAATTTTCCAGTGTCCTGCCGCTGCGCCGGATTCTCTCTTTCAGCCTGTCTTCATCGATGTCCTTTCCGGATACTTCGCTTAAAAAGCTTTTCAGCCTGATAAGCTGCTCTTCTACATAGGCCACACTGTCTTCATTTGTGTTAAAAGGTACGTCAATGGCAAACACCGGAACCTGAAATTTTTCCGCCAGCCTGGAAAACGTAAGAAGATTCGCATCGCAGGCAAGGTTGGTATAAACAATACAGCGGGGCTTTGGCATAACTCCCTTATCTGCAGCTCCGATAAAGGTTTTATGGTAGCTGCACAATGTTTCAGAAAGCCCCTCATTCTCCGCCTGCTGCAAAAACGCCCGCTCCGCCTGGGAACCATTTAAAAAGCAGGAAAAAGCCTCTACATTATAAGGATGAAGCCCTGCTTCATGCAACATTTCACAGGGGGTAAAAATACTGACCACAGCAGAGTTTTCCGGGTGTCTTAAAGGTTTCAGCATAGTCTGCATCATCATTTTCGCCGCGTACTGATCCGATGGAAAAAGCTGCTTCTCAGGCATTAGCTTTAACTTTAAAAGCTGAGCCTCCCAGCCGGTCCTTAAAAGTTTTCTCGCTCTTTTCGGATCTGTATCGCTCCATTTTTCCACATAATGTCCAAAAGTTTTAACAACCTGCATTCTTTCATTCCTTTCCTAATATCTATAACTGAATAAAAGAACCGGGACCGAAGTCCCGATTCCTTTTCCGTTCTATTTCATGACCGCCTGTACGGCGGATAAAAATTGCTGTATCATCCTGGACGGCTGCGAAGAGTACAAAAGCCCAAATGGTATGGTATAATCCCACTCTACCGGAATAATTTTTAAAAGAGGATGGATATTTTCCCAATTCCGCGTCACCATCAGGATATCGTTGCTGTTTTCGCACTGGTTAAATACATTCACATTATAAAAATCAAAATCAACGATATGGATCTCGGGATGGTTCGCCCACAGATCGTCCCGAAGCTCATCTACAAACTTGCTCCATCCCCTGTGCATGAGCATCAGGTTTTCCCCGTATAAATCTGTAATCTTCAGTCTGTCCTTTGCGGCCAGCGGATGATTAAGAGAAACCGCACAGCAGATAGGCGTGCGGGAAAGCTCCAGTCCGTTGCACTGACGGAGCTTGAGCATGGTATCATCAAAAATCCCCGCCACAATATCAATATTCTGTCCCAGATTCCTTAATATCTCTCTGGCATTTTCCGGAGTGTTCTCAAAAGGAATCAGTTGAAATTTAATATCAGGATAATGTTCATGAATCTTCGGCCATAATTCCACCAGTATCTGCGCCGGAGTCATGGGAGAGGTCCCGATCCGGATAATCTTTCCATCCTCCTGCATGGCGTTTTTCGCCCTGGTAACAGAATCCTTGCAATACTGGATAATATACTTCGTATCCTGATAAAGTGACTTTCCTGCTTTCGTCAGTACCAGACCACGGTGGGAACGCTCGAAAAGCTTTACTTCCAGATGATCCTCCAAAAGATTAATCTGCTTTATGACTGCCGTAGGCGTAATATAGGCTTCCTCAGCCGCCTTATTAAAGCTTCCCGCATCCGCTACCCGAAGAAAGGTATCCAGTTGTGGGTTATACATCCATTCACCACCTTTACATCAATGCTTTTTCCAGGTATCTCTGACAAACAGAAGAAGAATCGGATAGATTTCCAGTCTGCCTATCAGCATGTCAAATGTAAGTATCAGTGTCGAAAAATTAGAGAAAATCGAAAAATTCTCTGTAGGTCCCACCTTTTCCAGCCCAGGGCCCACATTATTTAACGTAGTTGCTACTGCTGTAAAATTTGTAGTCAGGTCCAGATTGTCAAATCCGATCGCCAGTACGGAAAAGGCAAATATTAAAACATAGGCGATCAAAAATACATTGATGGAACGCACCACTTCATGTTCCAGGACATGACCGTCCATTTTCAGCTTTTTCACGCTTCTGGGGTGAAGCAGGGTATGCAGCTCCTTGCGGATGGTCTTCAGCAGGATTACCAGACGGGATACCTTAAACCCGCCTCCCGTACTGCCTGCACAGGATCCCACCAGCATCAGAAGGACCAGGATCGTGCGCGCCACCTGGGGCCATAAATTAAAGTCTGTAGTAGCGTAACCTGTAGTAGTGATGATGGACGCCACCTGAAACGCAGACTGTTGGAAGGCTTCTCCCAGTCCGGAGTACATATCCCTTACCAGCACAGTGATCACAATAGTAGAAACCGCAATAATTCCAAGGTACCACCGAATCTCCTCTATGGAAAAAGCCTGCCGGAATTTTTTCCGCAGAATGAGATAATAAGCGTTAAAATTCACTCCGAACAAAATGACGGACACTGTCACAACTACCTGGCAGTATACGGAATAACTTGCCATACTGTCGTTCCTCACACCGAATCCACCGGTTCCCGCACAGCCGAAGGTAATCGTCAAAGCGTCAAACAGAGGCATCCCTCCCACCAGCAAAAAGATGATCTCCACTACCGTCATGGTAAAGTAAATTACATACAGCATTTTTGCTGTAGACTGTACTGTAGGCATCAGCTTGCTCACAGAAGGCCCCGGGCTTTCCGCTTTCATCAGGTTCATGTAAGATCCGCTTCCCTTTACATGAAGGAAAGAAAGCAGGAACACCAGCACTCCCATGCCCCCGATCCAGTGGGTAAAGCTTCTCCAGAAAAGGATACACTTAGGCAGTATTTCCACATCCTTCAGGATGCTGGCGCCTGTAGTAGTAAAACCGGAAACCGTCTCAAAAAGAGCGTCAAAGGGATTCGTTATGGAACCGCTGATCATAAAAGGCAGCGCCCCCATAATGCTTAACGCAATCCAGCTAAGAGCAACTGTAACAAAGCCCTCTCTTGTATAAAACACCGTATTCGCCGGCTTTTTTCTGGAAAGAAGCAAACCGAGGAGTACGCAGAGCAGACCGCTTATCACAAAGGACCACCCGCTTTTCTCCTGGTATATCACTGCCGTAATACAGGGCAGTATCATAAACGCGGCTTCAAAGTAAAGCACGCGTCCGATTATATATCTTATAATAGCATAATTCATGCCAGCAGCCTCCGGGTCTTATCTTTTCAATATATCTGTCAGGTCCGTAAGTCCCTTGACACTGGTTACTACAATTACCGTATCTCCCACCTGGATCGTATCCTGACCCCTGGGTATACGGATCATCCTGCCCCGGTTGATGCAGGCGATCAGAAGGTTATCCTTCAGATTCAGATCGCTTAAAGGAATCCCTGTCACAGCAGAAGGTTCCCGAACCAGAAATTCCAATGCTTCGGCACGGTTATCCAATATCTGATAAAGCGTCTCTACATTGCTGCTTAAAGAATTTCCCATAGCCCTTACATAGCGGAGTATATAATTGGCTGTAATATATTTGGGATAAATAATGCTCCCCAGATCCAGTCCTTCAATAATTTCATCAAATGCAATACGGTTTATCTTTGTCACCAGCTTTGCCTTGGAAATCTTTTTGGCAAACAGGGACAGCAGGATATTTTCCTCGTCCATATTTGTCAGTGTGACAAAAGACTGCGCATGGGCAATCTCTTCCTCTAACAAAAGCTTCTTATCCGTACCGTCTCCGCATATGATCGTTGCCTCTGGAAGAACTTCGCTTAACTCTTCGCAGCGGCTCCTTTTTGCCTCTATGATCTTTACCTGAATGTGCATCTTGGTAAGAAGGGCGGCAAGGTAATACCCCAGGGTTCCTCCGCCTACGATCAGTGCGTCTCTCACCTGGTGGGTTTTCACGCCGATCTTTTTAAAAAACTGAGCGGAATTTTCCGGCGCGGCGATAATAGAAACAAGATCATTATCCCTCAGTATGAAAGTTCCCGAAGGAATATAAACATCCTCTCCTCTTTCAATACCGCAGATCAGAATATCACTTTTAAATTTCTCTACAATCTCCATTATAGAAAAACCGTCCAGATGAAATTCCGGAAGCGCCTTAAATTTTAAAAGTTCAACCCTTCCTTTCGAAAAGGTATCCACCTTAATAGCAGATGGAAAACGAAGGATTCTGGAAATCTCCGTAGCTGCTGCCAGTTCCGGATTAATGATCATAGAAATGCCCAGGCTCTTCTTTATAAAATGCATCTCTTTGTGATAAACGGGGTTCCTCACCCGGGCAATGGTGTGACATGCGCTGACTTTTTTTGCGATCAGACAGCATAACAGGTTCAGCTCATCTGAGCCCGTCACGGTAATCAGAATATCCGCATCTTCGATTCCCGCCTCAGAAAGTACGCTGATACTGGAGCCGTTTCCCACAAGGCCCATTACATCCAGATCCTCGGACAGTTCCTGGATCCGTTCCGGATTAGTGTCAATGGTCACTACGTCATGCGCTTCATTGCATAACTGCTCTTCAAGCGTACAGCCAACTTTACCGCAGCCTACAATAATAATCTTCATAGTCCCCCTCCAAATATCTTTTGTCATGCCAAAATATAATAAAAACGCAAGATTATTATAGCACTGTTGTAATGAAATGCAATAAAATAAAAAAAGATTTAACATTTTCCCCACTAAAACCAAAAAGCCAGTGCTTTCCAAATGGAATCCCATTGGAAAGTATTGGCTTTTTAAGGGGTACTATATACATAAATGAAATTTTACGGGCTTTGAAATTTGCAGCCCAGCCTTGACAGTCTGTCAATCTTAAAGCTTCCTATAACGATAGTAGAATTTGTCAGGTTCATCCTAACTCTTCTCTGCTTTTGTCTGCCCAAACAGCCAGCCCATGATCTCCTCATCATGGGAGAATAATACGCCTCCGCCGCCATGCTGATTGCTTACGCCTCCTTCTTCAAAATAAGATGCGTCCTTGATATCCAGCACAAGGAGCTGATCAATCTCTTCATCGGAAAGACCTTCTTCCTTATATAGGGAATACATAGCCTCATATGCCTCTTTGGTGGGCTCAGAGCCATAATATTCATCGTCCTCACCAATGGCTAAATATACCGGCGTCCGGCTTTCCACCACGGGCTCATAGGCTCCATCCCACTGGGAACTGCCCTGAAGATAGGCGGTAAAAAGTTCCGGTCTCATTCCCATTACAAGGGACATAGTTTCTCCCCCTCCGGAATACCCTTCCGCGTACACTCTGTCCTCGTCAATGTTATAATGCTCCAGGAAATACTCTGCAAGGGCGATGGCCTGTTTTGCAGAAGTTTCTCCCCAGTCGTTAAGCTGCGGCGCCACAACGATCATTTCCGGAATATACTCCTGGGCTGTAAATCCAAAGTCCTCTGTCCGCACATTCTCTCCCACGCCCTGAAAATACAATCCCTGGTATCCAGGCAGGGTAAAAAACAGTGCGTAAGGTTCGCTGCCGTCATAGCTGTCCGGAATATAAACATTGTAATGAATGTCCCCGTCATTTTCTGAATGGAGTACATTATCCAGTAGAAATCCCTGGTAAGTGTCTGTTCCTTATAAGAATGTACTTCATAATCTGCAGTCTCTTCTTCAAATGCTTCCAGTTTTAAAAATACGATAAAATGTTTTTCCCTTATTCTTTCTAAAAATTCTTGTCCTCTATACCGGCTCTTTTTTAAAAATGTCTTGTCCAGAATCTCATTGTCCCGTCTGCACCAGGCTTCGTTCTGGGATTGTATGTTATACCAGATATATTTAGAAACATCTATCCCTTGAAAAATCTCCCACAAAATCCTGTCCTGATCCTGAGAAACTTTAAATGAAATACCCCGTATCATTTCTTTTCTGCCTCCTAAACCCGATCCGGCCTTCTCCATCTCCCAGACCCTTTCTGCGTATCCCATTTCCCTTTTTCGGAAATTTCATAAAAGCGATCCTTCCTTTCAGAGGGAACCAACCCATCCCCAATCCAACTGCTTACCTTATAGCCATACAAACATCCGTCTTCGTCTTTTTGGAAGTCGTATATCTCTCTTCTATTTGTCATCACAGAAAGATTGTCTCCCGGAATAAAAACGCTTTGGTAACTTTCATTTATATATTTTAATCCTTCCTCGTAAAATTCCAATTCTTCTATATAAAATACATCTATCCCCTCTGGATAAAGTTCTGCCGTTTCCGTTCTGCTTATGATTTCTTCATCATATTGCTGCATACTGATTCTTATCACCTGAAAAGCCCTCTCTTTTTCCGGCAGGATTTCATATTGTATCCGGAGTATATATTCTCCTATGTAAAAGAAAAATTCTATTGTATCCTCCTTCTCTTCAAGTGCCCGGTAATGTCTGTATAAAAGCAATTTTCCGTCTTCTCCGTAATTGTACTCTTCTTTCTTCCTAAGGTCTTTCGGAGGATATTTATATAATTTTCCTTTCTCCAGATTGCCTGTAATCAAGTCCTGGATCGGACTGATTGGGCAAAAGCTCTGCGGCATCGCCCGGCCAAATTTTCCAATTTTCTTATATACACATTTGGAAGCAATATACTCGAAAAGCTCTGAACCTTTATCCTGAAACATTTGCCATAATATCAGATACATTAATGCTCTTTTTGAATACTTCTGAATGTATTTAGATTCATTCTTGGCATATTTTGATACATTTGACCACATTGGCGATTTTATTTCATTTCTTCCGTAACGGCATTGTTTTTCAAGGTTAGAACATTTATAGTTTAATGCTCTTTTCCACTGTTCTATTCTTTCTTCGTCAATGGAAGTTTGTCCGAAAATCCTTTCAAACACCTCACAACTGATAATCTTTTTTAAAATTTGATACTCTTCTTCCCCCAGGTTTTGATTCCTCTGTATATCCCCTAAATAGCCTTCCAAAAATTCTTTTTCTGTGTTATAGCGTAACATCTTTGGCCCCTCCCGCTATATATGTATTCTTCATTTAACATTTATCTCCAATACTTTAAAGAGCATCTGCAGGAAACTTCCGTCACCTATTTTTTCTATATATTTCTTCCATCCGGATATGTAAAATGCCTCCTCCTTTAAAGAAAATACAGTCAATACTTGTGCAGCTCCTGATGTACTCGTCTGAGTATGAGCAAGCAAGGAGTGAAAGGCTTCTGCTTCATTCGCATAAATGAGTGCTTCCAGGTTTAACAGAGGATGATTTAACTTTGCACTGTAATATTCCTTCAAAAAATATTGAACAGCAACATTCATTTCCTCACAAAATCCTATGATATTCTCCTCATTGCTTTTTACATGCAAAAATATGTCCAGCCTGTTCTCCTGCTCACGAAAGAATAATTTTGCTTTTGTTCTGACTTTCTCATATGCTTCCCATAAAAGATATCCGTTTTTACTACATAATTTTTCAATTTGTTTTTCTATATCCTGGGAAGAAATATTTTCTAACTGTATTTTCTTTACAGTCTCCTCTTTTCCTTCCACCAAAAAAGCTTTCCATACTTTTTGTTTATGCTTTTTTTGCAATCCTGTTTTTAAAATACGTTCATAACCGTCCTGGAGGGCATTCTGCACCATTCCCGGAATCCACATAAGCATTACCATAAGAATTTCAAACCCATACCACCGTTTACTCATGATTATGCTCAAAAGGCCGTAGCTCAAAAAAACTGCACTTTGAATAAGCGTATATACCTGACAGCGATACCTTCCTTTCAATTCTGATAAAACAGCAGATCTCTTTTTTCTAAAACAGCCTTGTTCATATAAAGGATTGTATTTGCTCCTTAAATTTTTATACTGATTAAATTCCCCGTTTTCCTTTGCCCCTAATCCCATCAAAGAAACGAATATAGTCAGCATGGATATTCTCCATCCTACATTATGCAAACTCAAAACAATTGCTGCAGCAGCTATTAAGACTATAACAAATAGAAAAAATATTTTCTTTTTCAACGCACTCATATCCTTTCACGTTAATGCAGTTTCGGATTTTTGCAATCTCATTGAGGCTCAAGATACTCTTATTTCATTATGGAACATAGCCGCCACTACTGCCCCTAGTGACGGCTGACCTTATTTTGCATAAAGTCATTTATATTCGGGGTGGGCCGCCTCTATGGCTTCTCTTGTTTCTTTTAACAGATCAAATTGCCGTTATCGATGGCTTTCTCCATCGCCCTGCTTCTCTGCCTGTATCCCTTTTCTTCTTCTCTGGTATCTCCAGCACCTTATCCACAGTCGGCACTCCAAAGTGCATCGCACACAGATCCGGTTTCAGGCCATCCCCGATCCATTCCCTGATCTTATATCCATATAACAGACCATCTTCATCTTTACTGAAGATATATTCTGTTCGAATCAATAAACTTAGGCAACAATAACAATATTCTGCCATACATCTATATAAGACCCCGTCTTTATACACCAATTTGCGTTCATTCAATGCTTCCGGTATTCCTTCTGAATTTAAATCTGCCCAGCATGAATCTGTGATCCGCTCACCTTCGTATTTCTGAATTGCTACCTTTTCAATATACCGCCGCTCTTCTCCCCAGGCTACAGCATAGGAAATACGGATTAATAAATTTTTAAGATACAGAAAAAATTCTTTGCAATACGGCTCTTCCACTTTTTCTTTATACCATATAAAAGTAATCAATTTTCCTTCTTTATCAAAATTATATTCCTCC
>CALIZJ010000005.1 GCA_938028845.1 uncultured Blautia sp. | reverse complement strand
GTTCTACTTTTGCCATGAAATGGTACACCTCCTTATAGATTTTGATATACCGCCGCTTCATATATGCCGCATAGACATATACTTTATCTCACAGAAGCCCTGCCGGCTTTTCCATGGATATAATAGGAATAAAAAAGGTCCTACTGCGAAAGTAAGACCTTAACGTAATCTTATAATCAGAATACTTAGTCCTCGGTAGGCGTATAAATACTTATGTCCTGACGGACACCTACTGTCTTCGGCAGCGTTCTTTACAAAGATACCATGGTTGAATTTGCTTGTCAAGTATATTTTTTATTTTGTTCCAAAAATTCTGTCTCCCGCATCGCCAAGTCCCGGGCAGATGTACGCATGGTCATTCAGGCAGCGGTCCAGATGCCCGCAGTAAATCTGAATATCCGGATGTGCTTCTTTCAGGCGCTTAAGTCCCTCCGGTGCCGCAATGATACACATAAACTTAATGTTCTTCCCGCCTCTGGCTTTTATAAAGTCCACAGCCTCCACTGCGGATCCTCCTGTGGCAAGCATTGGATCTACCACAACGGCAATCCTCTCTCCAATGGATTCCGGAAGCTTGCAGTAATATTCATGGGGTTCGTGAGTCTCAGGATCCCGATAAAGTCCGATATGCCCTACCTTTGCAGAGGGAACCAGGGTCAGGATACTGTTTACCATACCAAGTCCTGCACGAAGCACCGGGATCACTGCCAGTTTTTTCCCTGAAAGCATGGGGGTCATACACGTTTCCAAAGGTGTAGTGATTTCTACTTCTTCTGTGGGAAGATCGCGAAGGGCTTCATACCCCATAAGAATACCGATTTCCTCCACCAGCTTACGGAATTCATTTGTTCCTGTCCTGTAATCACGCAGCATAGAAATTTTATGCTGAATCAAAGGGTGTTCCATAATGTATACCTGTTCCATAGTTTTCCTCTCCTCTAGTGTAGTTTTTTCTATTATAATATAAAAACTAAAATTTCAAAAGACTTTTTACATATATATACTCTTCTCAAATATAAATTTATCTGCTATACTGGTCATGTATTTGTAATGTTTCTTTAATGGAATTTAACCGAATAGTCACATCCTTTTGTTTGTGCTCAAATCACGGGATATTTTTTCATCCTTTATCAGTACTGCCTGTGTACGTTGCTTCCCGAAATCCATACCACCGGATTTCCAACGTCCTTGGGTATACACCCAGGCATCTGCCTGGCAGACAGATATCTGATAAAACAATCTCGGCTCAGAAACGCCCGCTGGAATTCGGCAGTCCCCAGGAGAGCCATTGCAAATAACCCTTTATATTTTATTTAATTATAATACAGGAAAGGAAGAAAGGAAAATATGAAGCAGAAAAAGCGTATCGGGCTGGCGGTCGTACTGGTAATCGTATGCATCGCTGCCATTGCGGTATTCCTCAAAGCAACAGATATGTACCGCAATACCCATCGGAAACTAAACGACATTCTCACCCTGGCCTCACAGGCCGCAGAACCTGAGCCCACCGCGGCTCCGGAAGCAGGAGGAGCACTGACAATCTATGTAAACAACGAGCCAATCCAGCTTGCACTGGATCAGCCAGGTTCCTCTTATGACTGTTTTACTTTAAATACAGAGTTTGAAACAAGCATCACTACCGAAGACACTTCACATGAAATCCTGGTTAATGATCAGGCCATGACTGACGGTGCTTTCAACGTTCAGTTAGACAGCATCGGCGCAGATCAGAGGATTACTTTAACTGTAGATGGACAGCCTTATTATCTGCGCACCCTGCCGGAGGATTTCCCTGAGCTCACTGCTTTAGGACAGGGCGCAAAAGAAGGATACTACTATACCACAATGGGTACCTATGTAGTAAAATTCGACACCACAGGACAGGTAGTATTTTATCGTAAGGCAAACGCTACAAACGCAGGTCCTTTCCGCAGAAATGAAGTAGATGGAGAAATCATCTATTCTTATCTGGAAGGACAGGATCCCTCTCCACATGTAGCACTTTCCGGAATCGGTTATCGTACCACAAAACTTGTCATGCTTAACGAACAGTATGAAAAGATCGAGGAAGTTCCTTACATGGTACCTACAGAAAAAGTACCGGAGAACTATCCTCTTGAAAATCATGACTACCTGATCTTAGGCAAAGATCATTACATCCTTACTACATATGTAGGCAAGAAAGTAACAAATATTCCGTCTAATGTTGATGGTTCTGAGTACGGCGCAAACGTAGTCGCATGTATCTTCCAGGAAGTTAAAGACGGCGAATGTATTTTTGAATGGGACAGCACAGACCATCCGGAACTGTACGCAGCAAGTCTGGAAGCCGGCGATTACACCAACACTTCCCGCATCTGGTCTGACTACGTTCATTTTAACGCGATCGTTATCGATCCTAAGGACAATAACTTTGTATGCTCCTACAGAGATCTGGACAGCATTTTAAAGATCGACAGAGAGACTGGTGAAATACTTTGGACTCTTGGCGGTGTAAATGATGATTTCGATCTCACCGAAGACCAACAGTTCCATCGTCAGCACAACATCACTATCACCGAAGACGGTTCTTACCTGATGTTTGATAACGGCTGCCTTACCAACGCGCTTGGCTATCCGGTACAGTCTGATGAGGAAATAGCTGAGGGACAGGCTAACCAGTACTCCAGAGCTGTAAGATTTGTTTTGGACGAAGAAAATATGGAAGTAGAAGAATTCCAGGAATACACCATAGACGGTTTCTATTCCGCTTCCATGGGATCCGCCCAGATTATCGACGACAGCACAGACACGGTTCTCTTGAGCTGGGGAGGCAAATCCAAAGCCGGCATGCCATTATTCTCTGAGTTCAGCACACAGACAGAAAGTATAAACTTTGAACTGTTCTGTAACGACTCCGATGTAAATTGCTACCGTGTAACTTTCTACGAAAACTAGCAGAACACCCAAAGCAGGGCATATCAGCCTGCGCCTGTCCGGTCCGCCGGACAAGCGCAGGCTTTTGTATTCAGAATCCACCATATTTCACAAAAAATAAAAAGGCCAGGGGGAAAATAATATTTTTATGATCCTCCTGACCTCTTTTTCTTATAAAAGGCGTATTATTTCTCCCGGATAAGACTGGGAGCCAAAACACGCACTCCTTCCTCTCCCAGTACATCTCTGAGCGTATCTGTATATTCTTCGTAAGTAAGTTCCCCATCCGGTGTAAGAAGCTCGAAATCCGTCTGGTAAACATTTGCCAAAATCCCCGTTTCCTTAAGGCCGTTTCGCAGATAGAATTTTTTCCTTCTTCTGCGGTCTTCTGCATTGGGTGCGGTTTCATCCTGCATTTCTATTTCAAAAATATATTTTTGTCCCTGAAAACGCTCTAAAAGTTTTTGTATTGCCCTGCCTCCGTAACCGCCGCTTCTTATATCCGGAGAAATAGCAAAATAGTCTAAAAGAGCAGCTTTTTTTGCCAGCATATTGATGACAAGCCCTATAAACCTCTCTTCCTCTGCAATGGCAAGCATTTCCATTTTTCCCTGAGCAGCAAGCGCTTCCATCAGGGCTTCCGGCTTTTTCTCCGCCTCCGGAAAGGCTTCCTGGTAAAGGCTGTAAAACTCATTTCGGTACTGTTTTCCTTCGTTAAATATATTTAAAAATTCCATCTTCCGTCACCTCTGTCTTCAATATTTATATGATGTTTTCTGTAAGAGCAAGTCCAAAATCTCCCTCATCTATCTGGCGTGACGCTTCATATGTTCTTACTGTATCATATCCGGCCAGGAAAGGATTTCCTCTGAAATAATCTTTTCATAATCCCCTTCTATATCCTTGCTTCTTCCCGCTTCAAACACATTCGTCTCAGCTCCGAAGCTCCCGCCATCTTCATACTCCCACACATGGAAACGCAGCCCCCGAAAATCAAAATCAAGGCTTCCCAGGCCATCTTCCTCTGTGTATTCATATACGATCTTTTTTTCTTTCAGCGCTTCCTGCACCTGCTGCAAACGCATATATCTCCCTCCTTATTCCTCTTCAGGCAAAACTCCGCTTTCCTTTACTGCCTGTACCACCTTTTTTAATTCTTCCGGGGGCAGCACCAGAGCGAAACGTACATATCCTTCCCCTCGGCTTCCAAAAGCATCTCCCGGCGTACACAGAACCCCGGCCTTTTCCATCAATGCCATGGTAAAACTCCTTGAAGTGTAGCCTTTTGGCACCGGCGCCCAGACAAACATAGTACCTTCGCTGTCAGGCACATTCCAGCCAATGCTGCGGAATCCTCCGCAAAGAGCATCTCTGCGTTCCTGGTACAAGCGGCACTGCCTTTTTACCCCGTCCTTGGATCCTTTAAGAGCCGCAATCGCCCCCATCTGCGCAGGAATAAAGATTCCGAAATCAATCTGGGAACGCAGCAGCTTCATAGCGTCTATGGCGTCCTTTCTCCCGATCATAAAAGAGAGCCTTGCCCCTGTCACATTAAAGGATTTAGAAAGCGAAAAGAACTCTGCCCCAACCTCCATAGCACCGGGATGCTGCAGGAAAGAGCCCCCCTTTCGTCCGTCAAAAATAATATCTGAATAGGCATTGTCATGGATGATAAAGATATCATATTTTTTTGCAAAAGCGATCAGCTCATCGTAAAAGGAATCCGGCGCCGCCTTGCATACTGGGTTATAAGGATAGGAAACCACCATCACCTTTGCCCTTTTCGCAATTTCTTCCGGAATATCCGAAAGAACCGGCAGAAAATTATTTTCTTCCAGAAGATCATATTGGTATTGTTCTGCGCCGGAGAGATAGGCTCCGGCTTCAAAAATGGGATAACCGGGATTCGGAAGAAGAATCACATCCTCCGGATCGCACAGAGCCATACACACGTGACCGATTCCCTCCTGTGAACCATGGACACCAGTAACCATATCTGAAGTGAGCGTCACGCCGAAACGCTCCTTATAATAATCTACAACAGCCTCCAAAAGCTCTGGCAGATCCCGCAGGGAATACTTATACGCTTCGGGCCTCCCCGCGCTTTCCATCACTGCTTTAATCACATGCTCTTCCGGCGGAAAATCCGGAGTCCCTATGGAAAGATTGTATATCTTCTTTCCCTTAGCGATCAGCTTTTCTTTTTTCTCATCAATATCTGCAAATATTCCTGTGGAAAAATGATCCAGTCTCTTTGCCTGTATACTTTTCATAATATTCTCCTCTTACGTTTCGGCATGCCCCGCAAAATAAGCGGTAATTTTTTCACCATGGATTTTCGCAGCTCATACCGACAATTTTAATACACATTATACCTTCTTTAACATGTCCGCGCAAGGGAAGCTTCCAAAACTAAAAATCCCACATGTCCGGCTCCCGCCTAAAGCATGTGGGGTTCTTGTACTTATTCCTGTTTCTGCAAATATTTTTTCCTGGTAGCAAGCCCGCCGCGAATATGCCTCTCCTGTTTATTTACATCCAAAACCTCCCGTGCCTTGCCCGCCAGGGAGGGGTTCAGTTGTATAAGGCGTTCGGTTACGTCTTTATGTTTGGTCATTACTATTTAGAGCTGTTTTATTTTCACACTCGTCTTCCACTAAAATGCTTTCATTTAATCCCAAATCTCCCAATAATCGAAGGTAAATATCCACATTTCCATCTTTGTCTACTTCGATTTTCTTAATCAGTCGCTTTAGCTGCATATTAGTCATTTCATGAACATCGGTAATATCCTCAATCTGCTTAAAGGTATCGTTTAGAATTTTTTCCATCTGGTCTCCCTTTGTCAAATTGCTAGATACCATTTTCAACTCATTTTCCATACGCTCCAGTTCTTGCCGTGTGCCACCTAATTTATCATTCAATTCTTCTCTGGAAATCAAATCATCGGTGTACATATCCATGTATTTCTGTCTCATTCTCTGTAATCTGGCAACTTGTAAGTTTAATTCCTTTTCGTACTCTGCATTTTCATCTTTTGCTTTGTACACTCTTTGAAATTCTTTCACTACATAATCAATCACTTTATTTTTTTGCTGTAGAATCCGATTGAAATATCCCTGTAAAACCTGGATTAATTCTTCTTCATCCACGGCAGTTTTATTTGGACAACTGTCTGCTCCCTTTCCATTTCTTCCGGAACAAACCCAACGCACATAAGTATTTTTGTAAGTACGGACTGTTCTTCTAAACGACCATCCACATTCTTTACATTTAATCAACGTAGAAAATAAATATTTGTTGCTTTGACGTTCATGATTCAAGTTAAATGCATCGTTTCTTCCACGAAGAATTTCCTGTGCTTTTTCAAACACTTCATCTTCAATCATACGAAGCTCCGGACGTTCCACAACAAGCCATTCCGTTTCATCCTTCTCTCTTCTCTGACCAGTCAGAAAATCACTGATTTCCTGCTTTCCATTGATAATCTTTCCCGTATAAATCTCATTGGTCAAAATCCGGCAGATGGCATTCTGGCTCCATTTGCAATTTCGCTTTGTTCGATACCCTTTTTCATTCAGCATATTAGAAATCTTGGCAGCACCGTACCCTTCTTCTGTGTACCACTTGTAAATTTGTTTGACAACCTTAGATTCTTCTTTGTTAATCTCAAGGTTAAAATAATCCCCGATCGTTTTATCATAACCGTACACAATATTCGGAACTCGTCCCTTTTCTGCATTCAGTTTCTTTCCAAATTTCACTCGCTTAGATGTATTAGCGCTTTCTTCCTGAGCCAACGCACCAAAAATAGTAAGAACAAACTCACTGTTTCCCATGCTCGTCATATTCGCTGTAAGGAACTGGGTTTCAATTCCCAACGCTTTCAATTTACGAACATTCTGTAAAAGATCTACGGTATTTCTGGCAAAGCGAGAAATATCCTTTACAACAACCATGTCAAACATTCCCTTTTCTGCATCTGCCATCATACGAAGAAATTCTTTTCGATTTTTTATTTTAGTTCCCGAAATACCTTCATCTGCATATAATTTCACTAAAACATCCCCGGTACGCTGCGTATATTCGGAGAAAAATTCCTTTTGAGCTTCTAAACTGTTGAGCTGGTCGGCTTTATCTGTGGAAACACGGCAATAGGCTGCTATCTTCATAGTGTAACCTCTCTGTATTAAATTTATTTTCTGTTACATCTATATTATATATCAAAATAAAGATTCGTAAACAGAAAAAGAGAAAATTATTGAAATTAATCCCATCTCAAACTACTCTACTTTTATTTATCTTTTAATCTCTTGAGCGGACCGCAATCGGAAGGAATATAAATAAATACTGCCGTTTTCTCAATGAAAAATTAAAG
>CALIZJ010000004.1 GCA_938028845.1 uncultured Blautia sp. | reverse complement strand
ACATGCCTTCTTCTTTTAAAGGTCTGCCTATGATCACCGGCACCGCACCGCAAAGAAGAGCGGCATCTATTTTTTCCTGAAATCCGCCGGCTTCCCCGGAATCCTTCGTCACCAGATAAGCACATTGAAACTGGCGGAGCATAGCTGCGTTTAATTCTGTGGAAAAAGGACCCTGCATCCCGATGAGATGCTTTCCCTCTATCCCAAGGGAACGGCAGGTTTCTAATACAGAAGGCAGGGAAAGAACCCTGGCAAAAAGCCGCTCCTTATAGTCAGGAAGCCGGGTAAATGCCATAAGCTCCTTGCTTCCTGTGGTAAGAAGAATGTTTCCTTTTGTATTCTTTAAAAATGCCACCGCTTCTTCTATACTGTCCACATACACGGCATCCTGGCTTTTTTTCCCTTCACTTCTAAGGACTCTCCAGTAAGGAACCTTAGCCTTAGCACATGCCTTCCGTATATTTTCTGTGACAAGTGAAGCATAAGGATGGGTAGCATCCAGGACCAGATCCGGTTCTTCCTTTTGGAACAGTTCTTCCATTTCCTTTTCATCCATCCGCCGGGCATGTACAGAAAGATACTCATTTTCCTCTAAAAGACTGCCTCCGTACCCGGTGGCCACACATCCGTGAACCTTTACCTGATGCCTTGCCAGAAAGCGGCACAGCTCGTATCCTTCTGTAGTTCCCGCAAAAACAACTGCCTTATTCATAACGGTAGCCTCTAGGCGTCACCAGCTTTCCCTCTATGTTCCTTGTCTGGGAATTTCCTACAAATACTGTGGTAAACATATCCACCTTTGTATCTGTAAGCTCTTTTAAGGTCATCACCTGATAAGTTTCCCCTTCACGGCCGATATTAGAGACAATGCCGCACACTGTATCTTCCGATTTATGTAAAAGCAAAAGCTCACAGGCTTTTTTCAGGTAATCATGGCGTTTTTTACTGGACGGGTTATAAAGGCACACTACAAAATCCGCCTGGGCTGCACACAAAAGCCTCTTTTCGATTTTTTTCCAGGGAGTAAGCAGGTCGCTTAAACTGATCAGACAGAAATCATGGATCAGCGGGGCCCCTAAAACAGCCGCTCCTGCAGTAGCCGCAGTCACCCCTGGAATCACCTCAAGTTCTACCTGGGGATATTTTTCCCCGATTTCATACATTAGGCCTGACATTCCGTATACCCCTGCATCGCCGCTGCAGATCATAGATACGGTCCTGCCCTTTTTTGCCTCCTCAAAGGCGAGCACACAGCGGTCCACCTCTTTTTTCATAGGTGTGGTTAAAAATTCCTTTTCTGGAAAATACTCCTTTACCAGATTCACATACACAGTATATCCGATGATCGCATCGCTTTCTTTAAGGGCGCGAATAGCCCTTCCTGTCATCTGGTCATAGTCCCCGGGGCCGATCCCCACTACATATATCTTACTCAAAACTTATCCTCCATCTCTTTTTCGCCGCGGCGGTTGTCACACCTTCCCGGCATACTTTATTTTCAAGCAGTGCGCCCTGCCCGCTGGCGAGTACGGCGCTTCTTTCACATACATTGTCCACCCCTGTGATGCTTTTTACAAAATCCGACCTGGTAAATTCTCCCTGGACGTCTTTCAATTCCTGTTCCGTAAAGGTAAGAAAAGGCAGTCCAAGTTCCCCGGCAAGCTTTAAAAGTCCCGGTTCCTCCTTTTTAAGAGAGATGCTTGCCAGAGCACTTACGGCCTCCTGGCAGAGGCAAAGCCTCTCCCGGCAGTCCTTAAAAGCAGCCATAAGCTTTTCTGTCTCCATTCCTTTCTTACATCCCATCCCTATGACTACCGCAGGCGGTACCACAGATACGGTAGAGGAAAAAGGCAGTCTGTCTTTATATATGCTCACGGCAATCCCTACCCTGGGCTTTTCCCCTTCTTTTCTATTCAAAGGCTCTCCCTTTCCGTCACAGGCCATAAGACCTTCCGGAAGTTCTCCTTCCCAGGGAAACTCACTGTAAAATCCAACCTTTTCCCCAGCCAGAAGAGCGGCGGAAGCCTCCTTAGCAGCCTTCATATGCAGGATGCTGCACTGGTTCTTTTTTGCAAACACATCCACTGCAAACCGCTCATGAAGGTCCGTGGCTGTAGTCACTACCGGCGTGGCGCCTAAAATCTCCGCCGCTGTATTTGCAAGGGCATTGGCCCCGCCTAAATGGCCGGATAAAAGGGAAATAACAAATTTCCCGCACTCATCTGCCACCACCACCGCCGGATCTGTCTTCTTTCCCTGGATATAGGGGGCGATGCTCCGCACCGCGATCCCGCAGGCTCCTACAAAGAGAATCCCGTCCGCATGGGAAAACTGTCTTTTTGTCCAGGTTTTCAGATCTTCTGAAATAGAATCTGGAAGGTACCTGCTTTTTTTGGCAAGGGTAACTTCCAGCCCTCTCTCTTCAAATCCCTGTACTAAACGTCCTGCTGTTTCCTGCCCGGTCAGGCTGAAACAAATCACAGAAATTTTCACTGTGCCTGCTCCTCTTTACTTTTTCCCTGGCGGAACTCGGTGGTAAATTCCGGATCATAAAGCTTTGAACGGTCATAATGGGAAGTATTTACCACATCTCCGATGACCATCAGCGCAGTCTTAGTGATATGGTTTTCCTTGGCGGTCTGCGCCAGGGTGCCTACCGTACAGATAAATTTCTTTTCATCCTCCCAGGTGGCTTTATACACGATCGCCGCCGGCGTATCCTCCCGGTAACCGCCTTCTATCAGCCTTCTGCTTAATTCTTCCAACATTCCGGTGCTTAAAAAGATCACCATAGTGGCATTATGGGCGGCAAAGGACTGAATACTCTCCTTTTGGGGAACAGGCGTCCTGCCCTCCATCCTGGTGATGATCACACTCTGGGAGATATCCGGCAGGGTGTATTCCAGATTTAAGGCTCCGGCAGCTCCGCAAAAAGAACTTACTCCCGGACAATAGTCGTAAGAAATTCCTTTTTCATCCAGAATATCCATCTGTTCCCGGATAGCTCCGTAAATACAGGGATCTCCTGTGTGAAGGCGCACAGTAGTCTTTCCTTCCTCTTCTGCCTTTTCTATTACCTGGATCACTTCCTCCAGGGTCATATTGGCGCTGTTATGAATGGTGCATACGTCTTTGGTATACTCTAAAAGCTTAGGATTTACCAGCGATCCGGCATAGATGATCACATCCGCCTCCTCTAAAAACTGTTTTCCCCTTACTGTGATCAGATCCGGCGCTCCCGGTCCTGCCCCTACAAAATGTACCATATTCTTTTCTTCCTTTCCTGTTATACTCTATAAAATGCTTGATTTCTTCTACTTTGGAACCTGCTGTCCGTTTTGGGCCTGCAGTTTTTCAATCAGTGTTTTGGCATCCCTGGTCTGGCCCAGATAGCCGTAGGTATTGGAAAATATCACTGCTCCCAGAAGAATCTGTTCGTAAGACCGATGGTCTAAATAAAACTGGATGCGCTTTGTGATCTCTTCCATGGTTTTTTCAAGCATGCCGTGGGAAACTAAAACATCCAGCGCCTCATCTGTGGTGGTGCAGGCCAAGATCTGCCGGGCACAGAGGATATCTCCCCCTGCACGGATCGCATTGGAGGCAAGAACTTCCATTCTCGCGTCTGCGCTGTGGGAATGGGTGTTCATGATCCCCGCCGCCACTTTTACAAATTTGCCGATGTGGGAAATAAAGAGAATTCCTTTTACCCCCATATCCACAGCCATGTCAATGGTCTCTCCCACATAATTGCTGCATTTGATATTATTTTTAAAGGGAAGGGACATATGCTCTTTTAAATACTCTTCCCCGTAATTTCCCGGCGTCATGAGAAGATACTCTTCTCCTTGGGAAAAATGCTGCTTCATCTCCACCCGGATGCTCTCTGTCAATGCTTTCTCACTCATGGGCTCTACGATCCCGGTAGTTCCCAGAATAGAGATTCCCCCTAAGATCCCAAGTCTGGGGTTAAAAGTTTTTTTGGCAGTCTCCTCTCCTTTTGGCACAAAGATTTCTATAGAAAGGCCGCCTGTATACCCGTATTTGGCACATACCTCCCTGGCTGCTTTTAGGATCATAGTTCTCGGCACCGGATTGATGGCCGCTTCCCCTATCTTCTGGGAAAGCCCGGGCTTCGTCACACGTCCCACTCCACTTCCTCCATCCAGTGTAAGAAACGGGATCTCCTCTCCTGTGCGGTCTATTTTTTTTACGCAGGCACACACCAGAAGTCCGTCTGTGGTATCCGGATCGTCTCCTGCGTCCTTACGGACCCCGCAGGAAACAAAATCTTCCCCTCTCTTTATCTCTTCAAGAGCGAGTGTTAAAAGGATCCCTTTCGGCGTCATAAGCTCTGTAAAAGAAACTTCCTTTCCTCCCAGAAGCATTTCCACAGCCCCCTTACAGGCTGCCGCCGCACAGGAACCTGTTGTGTAGCCAAATCTCATTTTCTTTCGGTTGCGGATCACATAATGACCCTCCAGCCCATTATTATGCATCATACATCCTCCAGACCATACAAAAAAAGAAGCCCTGTCATGACAACAAAGCTTCCCTGTCTCTCAAAATTTCCCGGTTGCCGCAGGCCATTTTGCGCCTGAAAAAGCACCCAGTATCTGGCTGTTACAGTAACGGACTTGCGCAGGATTTCCACCTGCTTCCTGAAAATGCCTTTTCTTTTCACTTCTATATTTCGGTCTTACAGTCTACTTTTCTGTATATTCCGCTACTTATTATATATTCTGGCATGGTAAAAGTCAATTCTCTTCGCAAGATCCGGCAGGATCATTCCCTTCTTTTTTTCTTCCGGGATCTCCTCATCAAAATCCTTATACACATCCCAAAAATCCCGGATTTCTTCTCCTTTTTTGTTTAATCCCACAGGGCTGCCTGCGGCATCTTTTTTAAGGAACAGATCCAGGCTGATTTCCGCTCCTTCTTTTAACTCCATTTCCTTACAAAACTGGCTGTCGCAGCGCTTAAGCGCCTGTAAGGCTTCTTCCGCCGTCATTTTCTCTGCGGCATCCCGTAAAAATAGCTCTGATAAGTACATATGCTTTCTCCTTTTTCTGCATCTATAATAAAATATTCTTTACCAAACCCTGCCTCTATATTACATAAGTTCTTCACAAAAATCAATCGGATTATTCGCATCATTTGCACATTAACTGACTGCACATTGTCATTTCCTGCAAAACCTGCTATCCTTATAAAAACAAACACAATGGAAAGGAAGCCAAAATGCACAGGACCATAGAATATACCGTCACAAAACACCAGCAGGGAATGACTATACTGGATTATTTAAAAATGCAGGGATTTTCCCGCCACATCCTTTCCTCCATGAAAGGAGATAAAGGGGCGATCTCATTAAACGGCACCTTCGCCTATGGACGCACGCCTTTAATCCCCGGCGACCGGTTATCCATACGCCTTAAAGAGACACAGCCTTCTGAAAATATCCAGCCTACTTTCATGAAGCTTAATATCCTTTTTGAAGATGAGGACATCCTTGTATTAAACAAGCCAGCCGATACTCCCATCCATCCTTCCATGGGCAACTATACAAACACCCTCGCCAACGGGGTGGCATACTACTACGCATTAAAGGAGGAACCTTTCGTCTACCGGTGTATCAACCGCCTGGACCGGGATACCACCGGCGCTCTTATCCTGGCAAAAAATGCCTTAAGCGCCGCCATACTTTCCCAACAGATGGCAGCACGGCAGATAAAAAGGACCTATCTTGCCATAGTCCAGGGAGTCCTTCCCCAAAAAGGCACTATAAATGCCCCTATTGCCAGGGTCCAGGGATCCGTCATGGAACGGGAGGTGAATTTTTTCCAAGGGGAGTCTGCGGTTACACACTATGAATGTCTGGATACCAGGAATGGATATTCCCTTGCAGAACTCCATTTAGAAACCGGGCGCACCCACCAGATCCGCGTACACATGAAATACATCGGGCACCCCCTTCCAGGGGACTATCTTTATAACCCCATATACGACCGGATACAAAGGCAGCCCCTTCACTCCTACCAGCTTAATTTTTTCCATCCAATAACAAAAGAACCGATGCTTTTTACCGCACCGGTTCCCTGGGACTTTAAAAAGGCATTTGAAGATACCTGAAGCTTATTTATTTTTTTCGTAGATGACCAGAAGGCCCTTTAAGAGCAGATCTTCATCCAGGATCACCTTTCGCCTGCAATGGGCAACGATTTTTTTTGCCAGGCCGCCGGTTGCCAGAACCGTTGCCTTTTTGCCGATCTCATCCTCTATCCGGTCTATGATCCCGTCAATTGCCGCGGCATTGCTGTACAAAATTCCGCTTTTCATACAATCAATGGTATTCTTTCCGATTATTTTTTTAGGCGCTTCAATGCTGATGCCGCTGAGCTGGGACGCTCTTGCAGTGAGTGCATCCAGGGATACGCCCACGCCCGGAAGGATCATGCCGCCTATATAATTTTTCTTATCATCTACCACAGAGACTGTCGTAGCCGTTCCCATATCAAATATAATAAGAGGAACCGGATACTCTGCGATCCCTGCCACCGCATCTGCCACCAGATCCGCTCCAAGCTGTCCCGGGTTGTCCATCATGATGTTAAGGCCCGTCTTAATCCCAGGTCCTAAGACCATCACTTCTTTTTTTAAGATTTTTTCAGCCGCAAGCTTCGCCACATTAGTGATCTGGGGAACCACAGAAGAAATAATGCAGCCCTCGATATCCGCCTTTTTTATATGGTATATGTCTAAAACCGTCTTAATATCAACGGCATATTCCAATTCTGTCTTTGTGCGCACGGTAGATAGGCGCTCAATAAAATAAGTGCGTTCCCGGTCAATACACCCGATAACGATATTCGTATTTCCTATATCAAGAGCTAAAATCATATTGCTGTTCTCTCTTCCTTCTATTTTTTTATTTTGGGCCGGATTTCCTATAACTATGGCAAGGATCATATCAGAAGCCAAGTTTTGTCCTTACATTAGGATTTAATAAAACCTTTCCGATCAGCAGTGTCAAAACACCTGCTACGATCGCCTCCGGCACGCCGTTAATCCCGATCACAGAAAGGATGAAACCGTAAACTGCGTTGGATGCCACCTCATTGGCAGAGGCATATCCCTCCCGGAAAAACAAAAAGATCAGATTCATTACAAGAAGCGTATTGGTTAGTGCCCCGCTGATTCCGGAAAAGACCAGTCCAAGTGCGGAAACCTTTGGACTTTTTGTGACCTTCTTTACAAAACGGTACACATAGTAAGGTACGATTCCTATCAAAATCCTTGGAATAAAACAGATGATCAGGCTTGGAATTCCTCCGCTGAACTCCCCAAGACTGTAAAAAGGAGTAAACACAAAAGAGGTCGGCGTAGGATTCATGGTGTTATTGATCAGGCTGGTAAGACCGAACACAAAACCGAGAAATGCCCCTTTCTTCGGTCCTAAAACCAGCGCCCCGATGATTACCGGGATGTGAATGATAGTCGCTCTGGTAAATCCCAGGGGGATGTACCCGAGAAATGGGGTGAATGCCATCAGGATGATCAGCGCCGAGAAAAGCGCCACCTGGGTCATTCCCTTTGTCTTTGACATGCCTGCAGGGGTTTTCGCCGCTGCTGTTGATACATTGCTCATAATTTTTCCTCCTTGTTATCGTTCCGCTCCCTGCGGATACAATACGTGTGAGCCAACTGGGCATATATTCATTTTTATGCCCGGCTTTGATTTACGGGCTGCAGGATCCCTCCATAAGGGAAAGGATCTTATCCAGGATCGCTGCGGCTGCATCCTCTTTGCTCATGAGCTTAAGTGATACGTCCTCGTCCTGTGTAATCAGGGTAAGCACATTGGTATCTCCCTGGAAACCGGCGCCGGCAACTTTCAGATTATTCGCCGCTACCATATCCAGGTGTTTCTTTTCAAGCTTCGCCCTGGAATTACCAAGCATATTCTGGGTCTCCATAGAGAACCCGCACAAAAACTGTCCCGGACGTTTATGGTCTCCCAGATATTGTAAAATATCTTCCGTCCGTTCCAGCTTGATCTCCATTTCGTCGTCGTGTTTTTTTAGTTTTTCATCGCTGACGCTTATGGGCCGGTAGTCCGCTACTGCGGCAGCTTTGATGATAATGTCCTGTGCATCGCTTATGTCCGTCACAGCCTTAAACATTTCTTTTGCCGTGGTAACTGGAACTACTTTTACAAAAGGAGGCGGCGCGATAGATACCGGACCGGTTATTAAAGTTACCTGCGCTCCTTTTAACATAGCCATTTTTGCGACGGCATAGCCCATTTTCCCGGAGGAATGATTGGTGATGAACCGTACCGGATCCATGGATTCCTGGGTAGGTCCTGCAGTTACAAGGACTTTTTTTCCGGAAAGGGTTTTGGGAAAGGCAGCCTCCTTTAAAATGTAATTAAGGAGTTCTTGGGGTTCCGGCATTTTTCCTTTTCCTGTATCCCCGCAGGCAAGGTATCCGCTATTTGGTTCTACGATCTCATATCCGTAACGGGCAAGGGTCTTTAAATTATCCTGTACAATAGGATTTTCAAACATATTGGTATTCATAGCCGGAGAAAGGATCTTATGGCATTTACATGCCAGAACAGTGGTCGTAAGCATATCGTCCGCAATCCCGTGGGCAAGCTTGCCGATCACATTGGCGCTTGCAGGCGCGATCATCACCACATCCGCCTGTTTGGCAATGGATACGTGCTCTACCTGAAACTGAAAGTTCCGGTCAAAGGTATCCACCAGGCATTTATTTCCCGTAAGGCTTTCAAAGGTGATAGGATTGATAAAATTTACGGCATTCTTTGTCATAAGCACGTGTACCTGTGCGTGAAGCTTTACAAGTGCGCTTGCCAGATAAGCCGCCTTATACGCCGCAATGCTCCCTGTCACACCCAAAAGAACGGTCTTTCCTTTTAACATGCCCTTTTTCCTCCTTTACTCTGCTAAAATCCAGCTTCTTGATGTATTATAGAACAAAACCATCCCTGTGGCAATGTATTTTTCTTCTGTTCCTGTTTTTATACACCAACTTATGGCGAAAATCCCTTATAATGATGGCATACAAAAAGGAGGTTATTATGGAAAATATAAAGATCACACAATGGTGCTCCCATTTTATCTGCCAGCAGGTGCGTCCCGGGGATCTGTGTATAGACGCCACTATGGGAAACGGAAACGATACCCTTCTTTTAAGCCATCTATGCGGCCCAGAGGGACAGGTACTTTCCTTTGATATACAAGAAGCCGCCCTTATAAACACAAAAGAGCGCCTGCTCCATGCAGACGCCCCTTCTAATTACACTCTGATCCTGGATTCCCATACAAATATGGAAAAGTATGCTTCCCCAGGTTCTGTAAGCTGTATTGTATTTAATTTCGGGTACCTTCCGGGAGGAGATCATGAAAAAGCCACCCAAAAAGATACCAGCCTTAAAGCCCTGGCCCAATCCCTTTCTCTTCTGAAAAAAGGCGGGCTGCTCTCTCTTTGCATCTACAGCGGAGGGGACTCCGGCTTTGAGGAAAGGGATGCCGTTCTTTCCTGGCTGAAAGCTCTTCCCTCCCGTCAATATCTGGTTATCAAAAGCGATTACTACAATCGCCCCAACCATCCGCCCATCCCTGTGCTGGTGATCAAGCTGTAGCTGCTTCTCAGTCGGTGATCACGATACTCTCGATCACCGGCTGGGCATCTGCCGCAATGGAGCCGTTTCCGTCTGTAGGCTGTGCTTCCTGACAGATCTGATCAACAATGTCCATTCCCTCTGTCACATGGCCAAAAGCAGCGTAATCCCCGTCAAGATACGTGCTGTCGGCCTGTACAATAAAGAACTGGGAGCTTGCGCTGTCCGGATCTGTGGCTCTTGCCATGGAAATAACGCCTCTCTCATGTGAAATGTCGTTTTCCACTCCATTGGAAGAAAATTCACCTGTGATGGTCTCATCAGATCCGCCTGTGCCATCGCCATTAGGGTCTCCGCCCTGCATCATAAATCCATCTATGATGCGATGGAAAGTCAGTCCGTCGTAAAATCCCTCCTGTGCCAGCTTCACAAAATTTGTCACAGTAATAGGTGCAGTATCTGCATCCAGTTCTACTTCAACGGTACCGTAATCCTGGATATTGATCTGGGCATGATGAGTGCCGCTTAAAGGCTCGCTGGTATCCAGCATGGCACTCTCTGCCTCCTCTGTTCCTCTTTCGGCATCTTCCTGTTCTGTACCGTCAGAAAAGCCTGCTGCTTCTGCTTCTTCTTCATCTATGGCTTCCTTTGCAGTCTCCTCATCTACCGCAGTCTGTCCGGTACTTTCCGTCTGTGCAGTGTCCTCCTTGGTCTCATCAGAAGTGGTATCCGTCTCATTCGCTGTTTCTTCTGTCTGTGTCTCCTCTGTGGTAGTCTCTGAGCCGCATCCGGCCAGCATAGCCGAAGTCATTGCCGCAACGCAAAGGGCTGCCAGTAATTTTCGCTTCATAATTTTCTGCCTCCAAATATCTTTATACATTTAGAGTTTCATTATACAGGATGCCCGCAAAAAAGCAATTTATTTCACAGAAAATTTAGAATTTTCTGCTGCGGCACATCCTGCCGTACAGTCCCCGTTTTCTTACCGGATCCTGTCAGGGAAACCCACTTTTCTCTGTACCTTGCGCAGAGTTTTTGTGGCGTAATAGTTGGCTTTTTCTGCATTTTCCTTGATTATGGAATCCAGGTAGCCTTTGTCTTTGCTCAGGCGCGCAAACTCCTCCTGCAGGGGACGAAGTACGCTGATCACAGCCTCACCCACTGCCGGTTTTAATTCCCCATAGCCTTTTCCTTCAAACTCTTTTACCGTCTCATCCGATGTTTTTCCTGTACATGCGCTGTAAATGTCGATCAGATTTTTGATTCCCGGCTGCTCTTCTCTGTAGCAGATGCAGCCTTCGGAATCTGTCACCGCACGTTTGCATTTGCGCATGATCGTATCCGGATCGTCCATAAGGTAAATGCTGCCGTTAGGGTTTTCATCGGATTTGGACATTTTCTTCGTGGGATCCTGCAGGCTCATGATCTTCGCGCCTACTTTTCCGATGTACGCCTCGGGAATGGTAAACACATCTCCGTAAATATTATTAAAACGCTCCGCCAGATTTCTGGTAAGTTCCAGGTGCTGCATCTGATCCACGCCCACCGGCACCACATCCGCCTGGTAAAGCAGGATGTCCGCAGCCATTAAAACAGGATACGTAAAAAGTCCTGCATTGATATTATCTGCATGTTTGGCTGCTTTATCCTTAAACTGGGTCATACGGTTTAACTCTCCCATGTAAGTAAAACAGTTTAAAATCCATGCAAGCTCTGCATGTCCGGAAACATGGGACTGGTAATAAATACAGTTTTTCTTTGGATCAAGCCCTGCCGCAATATACAAAGTCAGAAGGTTCCTGGCACGTTTGCGCAGCTCACTCGGCTCCTGGCGGACTGTAATGGAGTGCATGTCCACAACGCTGTAGAAACATTCATATTCATCACTTAAAGTCACCCAGTTTTTAAGGGCTCCCAGATAATTTCCCAAAGTCAGGTTTCCTGTAGCCTGCATACCGCTGAATAATACTTTTTTTCCGTCTATCATCCTTTTATCCTCCATCTTTTCACATAGGGTTAGTTTAACACCCTGCATGAATAAAGTCAATTCCTCCAGGAGGCCCGCCTTTACTTTTCTGCAACCCTTAAAGCCAGTCCCCTGCTCTTTTTTCCGGCAATTTCTTCTGTCGTTTTTTTCTTGCCAGCTTACATTACTTTCTGATAGAATAAATGTTGATCTTAATAATAAAAAACGCAGGCTTATACAGAAAACGCCTGCTGAAAGGAGCTTTTCTATATGGAAAAAATCACAAGCTTTACAATAGACCATATCCGTCTCAAACCCGGCGTATATGTATCCCGGAAGGACCCTGTGGGAGGAAGCGTCATCACCACCTTTGACATCCGCATGACCTCCCCTAACGATGAGCCTGTTATGAACACTGCAGAGCTTCATACCATCGAGCACCTGGCTGCCACTTTTCTGCGCAACCATAAAGAATGGGGACCGAAGATGATCTACTGGGGCCCTATGGGCTGCCGCACCGGAAACTATCTTCTCTTAAACGGCGATTATTCTTCTGAGGATATCCTTCCCCTTATGATCGAAACCTTTACCTTTATCCGTGATTTTGAAGGGGTGGTTCCCGGAGCTTCCCCAAAGGACTGTGGGAATTACCTGGACATGAACCTTCCTATGGCAAAATACCTGGCTAAAAAATATCTGGATGAGGTCCTTCTCACTATTACGCCGGACAGACTGGTCTATCCGGAATAAAAAAAGACTCCGGAAGTTATTTCCGGAGCTTTTTTATTCTCTGCTGCTTTTTAATTACTGTGCTGCAGCGCCTTCTGCAGTCCCGTCTGCTGCCTGGGCAGTTCCGGCAGGATTTGTGGTAGACACATAATCCCCGCTTACATAACAGGTCTGTCCGTTATAGACCACTTCCACCCAGCCGGTATCGCTTACACCGGTACTTTGAAGTTCAGTACCTGCAGGAACAGAGCCCACAAGTTCCGCGTCTGCGCTGCAGTCTGCTCGAAGATTCAAATCCGCTGTAGCATAATAAGTTCCTTCACGTTTCTCAATATTAACGCCGCTTGCCGTCTGCTCGATCACCGGAACAGGAGTCGGCGTAGCTGCAGGAGTAGGTGTAACTGCAGGAGTCGGGGTAGGTTCCGGAGTCGGCGTAGCTTCTATTACGACCACTGTGGAATCCTCACTGTCATCAAACCCGCAGCCCGGGACAGCTAACGCAAATCCCAAGAGCAGCATAAGCAACCCGTATTTCTTCATAATAATAGTTCCTCCTTTAACGCACAAAGCTGTGTCTGATCCATAAAATTAGGCAGTTCTTCTTTCTCATTTGTTTTAACCTGCATTTTACATCAACTATACCTTATCCCTCTATGTTATGCAAGTCTTTTTTCCCGCAAACACTTTTTGGCGTTATCTCCAGTTCTCTTTTCCCAGCAGCTTAGAAACGAAAATCTCTTTTCCCTTCTTCGATTTCCTGCAAACGTTTTCGGCATATCTCTCTTGTCTTTTCACGCTCCACATTTAAAAGCTCCCGCTCTATGACGGCAAGGCCCTTTTTCTTCGTATCCGGGGAAGCGTAGTCTTCCAGATATTCTTTCAGAGTCATCAAAGCATTGGGGTGGCAGCAGTTTGCGATCTGTCCGGATTTTACCAAGGACATGAACCGGTCTCCCGTCCTTCCTTCCCTGTAACATGCCGTACAGAAGCTTGGGATATAGCCCAGATCCAAAAGCCAGTTCACCACCTGATCCAAAGTCCTTGTGTCGCTTACGTCAAACTGTGCAGAATTTTCTTCGATCTTTTCTTCTTCCACATAGCCGCCTACAGAAGTCCTTGAGCCACCGCTGATCTGAGAAATGCCAAGATCCAGTACACGTTCCCTGCATTTTGGAGATTCCCTGGTGGAGATGATCATTCCCGTATAAGGCACAGCGATCCGGATAACCGCCACGATCTTCTGGAACACTTCATCCGGAACTGCATTGGAAAAGTCTGCCGTATCAATATCGTCTGCCGGACAGACACGAGGCACACTGATGGTATGAGGGCCAACTCCAAAACGTGCCTCCAGATGCTCTGCATGCATCAAAATTCCCACGAAATCATACCGGTAAGTTTCCAGTCCAAACAAAACCCCGCATCCTACATCGTCAATTCCCGCTTCCATTGCCCGGTCCATTGCCTCTGTGTGATAGGCATAGTCGCTCTTTGGCCCGGTGGGATGAAGGGCTTCGTAGCTTTCTTTGTTATAGGTTTCCTGGAAAAGAATATAGGTGCCAATGCCTGCTTCTTTCAGTTTCCTGTAATTTTCCACTGTGGTGGCAGCAATATTTACATTGACCCGGCGGATGGCGCCGTTTTTATGTTTTATGCTGTAAATGGTTTTGATACTTTCCAGGACGTACTCGATGGGATTGTTCACCGGGTCTTCCCCTGTCTCCAAAGCCAAACGTTTGTGCCCCATATCCTGTAAGGCAATGACTTCCTGGCGGATTTCCTCCTGAGTCAGCTTTTTCCTGCGGATGTGTTTGTTTTTTGCATGGTAGGGACAGTATACGCACCCATTGATGCAGTAATTGGAAAGATACAAAGGTGCAAACATGACAATACGGTTTCCGTAAAATTTCTGTTTGATCTCCTTTGCCACTTTATACATTTTTTCTACCAGTTCCTCATCCTCACATTCCAAAAGCAGGGCGGCCTCCCTGTGGGTCAGTCCCTTACAGTCTTTTGCCCGCTCAATGAGGCTGTTTATCAGATCTTTATTGTCTTTATTTTCCCTGGCATATTCCAAAGTGTCCAGAATCTCCTGATGATCGATAAATTCTGTGGCTTTGGGTGAACGAACGTCATACATAATTTTTTCCTCTCTTTCTTATCCCTTGTAATCGCCCCGGTCTGTTACCACCTGGCAGCCAATTTTTTCCATTCGTCTTTTTAAGTCTTCTATTCCTTCCGCAGCTTCCTCTCCGGTACAGATCTTATTGTCATAGAGCATATATTTTTTTCTCACCAGAACAGGTGATAAATTCGGCATTACCACATTGGCTCCGGAACAGATTCCCAATTCCCTTCCCAGAGGGTGGATCGTTCCAAGGGCAGTGGTGGCCGGAAGCAGTACCTTCGGAAGCATGAGCCGGATCAGCGCAAGATAAAACAGCGTATCCCCAAGGGTACCTGCCCTTTTTTCCCGGAAAGGCGTGTCTTTATGGGGTATAAAAGGGCCGATTCCTACCATTTCCGGCTGGAGCTCCTTTAAAAATAAAAAATCCTTTACAAGGGTTTTCACCGTCTGCCCCGGAGAGCCCACCATAAAACCTGCACCTGTCTGAAATCCAAGTTTCTTCAGGTTTTTCAGACATTCCTTTCTGTTGGTCAGCGAAAGTTCCCCTGGATGGAGAATCCTGTAATGCTCCTCATCCGCCGTTTCATGACGGAGGAGGTAACGGTCCGCCCCGGCCTCTCTGTAGGCCTGGTACTCTAAAAAAGGCTTCTCCCCTATGGATAAAGTCAGCGCACAGTCCGGATATTTCTCTTTTATGGTACGGATGAGGTTTACCATCCGTTCTTTTGTAAAATAGCCGTCCTCTCCTCCCTGAAGGACAAAGGTACGAAATCCCAGTTTGTATCCCTCATCCGCGCAGGATAAGATTTCTTTTGGAGAAAGGCGGTATCTTCCTGCATTTTTATTGCTTCTTCTGATCCCGCAGTAATAGCAGTCGTTCCTGCAATAGTTTGTAAATTCAATAAGCCCCCGGATAAAAACGGCATTTCCATAATTTTCCTTACGCACCCGGTTTCCAAGTTCTCTGGCATAGATTTCCGTTTCCTTTGTCCTTTCTGACAAAAGCCGGAAAAACTCTTCCCCGGAAAGCGTCTGTTCTTCATAAAGTTTATCTACCAGCTCTTTCATAGGCTCTTCTCCGGAAGTTTAGAATACAGTGTTTTGCTTGAGATTCCCGGCACCATTCCCAGTTTTCCGGAAAGGGCGCTTATTTTCTCCTGGGGTGCGTCTAAGATCACACTGATAATGGAAAGCTGTTTCTCCCGATAGGGTACCCCCATCCTTCCAACTATGTACTGGGCGTATTCATGCAAAAGCTGATTGATTTCTTCACTCCGCCCCCGGTCTTCTACTATAATAGCAATCACCGCAATCCTTGTTTCCATGGCATACCTCCTTTTTCTTACCGGAACCAGGCACTGCACAAAATGTTTATACTAAACAAAAAAGGCGCCCAAAGAGGGCACCAAAAACGTATACTGCAAAAGCCCGCGAACGTAAAGTACGTCCGCAGAATCCCTATACATCTATAAAATCCTGGCTGCCCATTCTTTTCAGGTATCTCCTTAAAAGTCCGGTACAATTTCTATTATCATATCACTATTTAGAAAAGGGGACAAGTAAAATTTACCTGTCCCCGGTTCAATGTACACCTTTCATTTTACAGCAAAAAAGCTTATTCATTAATCACGTAGATCTGACACGCTTTCATAGCTTTCAAAGCTGTTTCATGGCTTTCTTTTGTCACTCCCGCACAGCAGGCTGCATCCACATACACAGGGACCTCCGGAAGCGCCGCTTTTATAAGCATGGCATTGGAGATCACGCAGATATCCGTACATACGCCGATCAGAGTAACCGAATCCACCTTTTCTTTTTCCCCGAGAAGCCGCTGTGCCAGCTCCATACTTCCAAAGGACGGTTTGTCCACCGGCGGCTCTTTGCAGTATTTACGAAGCTTTGGGATGATCTCCCATCCTTCGCTTCCTTTTATACAATGGGGTACCGGAAGATTTTTTCCCTCCTGGGTGTCCATATAGTCTTTCTGATGGGTGTCCCTGGTAAAGAGGACCTTTCCCTGAAAGCCTGCTATCTTCGCCTCTGCTGCGGGAACGATCTCCTGCGCCATCTTCGTTCCCAATACTCCGTCTACAAAATCTTTCTGCATATCCACCACAATCAAATATTCCATTTTTTCCTCCTTACAGGGCTGCTTTTTTACCTGTCCGTCAAGCGGATATCCCAAGTCCGCTTCGCTGATCCGGGTAAAATTCACGCGGTCTCTCTTAAAATACCCGTTCAAACAAAACTTCCACACTTCCCCCGCAGATCATACCCAGATTTTTGTCATCGTTTATGGACAGATTATAATTCCGTATTTGCACAGTGTCAACCTTTTGCCCTTCTTTTTGAGCCTCATACTCTACTGTCCCGCCGCCGATGCTTCCATAGCAGGTTCCGTCTGTGCCGATCAGCATTTTACTGCCCGCGCCTCTGGGAGAAGAGCCGGACTTTTTTATGATCGTCGCCATTACGCCGCAAGTCCCCCGGCAAACTGCCTCGGCTACTCTCTCATCTGTAAAGGCCGTGTAATTTTTATTTTTCACCTGGATGATCTGGGCAAGGATACTGACGGCAATCTCTTCCGGAAGCTGTCCGCCTATGGGAAGGCCTATGGGGGAATAGACGGTATCCAGGGCTTCCTCTGAAAATCCCTCTCCCAGAAGCTTCTCCCTGGTAAGCCTTACTTTATTTTTGCTTCCGATCATGCCAAAATAGGCATAGGGCCTTTTTAAAATCTGTCTGGCACAAACGGTATCTCCCATATGTCCTCTGGTGATCACCACATAATACGCGTTTTCATAGGGAGGGATTTTTTCTGAAAGTTCTCCAAAGCTTCCCAGCACCAGTTCATCCGCATCAGGAAACCGCTCCCGGTTCAGAAAGCCCTCCCTGTCATCCATCACAGTCACATGGAATCCCAGCAGCTTTCCTATATGCGCCACCGGCTGGGAAACATGCCCTGCACCAAGGATCACAAGGCGGGGGTTTTTAAGATAAATCTCTACAAAAATATCCGTATCCCCAAAAGAGAGCACCCGGGTATCCGAAGTATCCCTGATCGCGCTCTCATATTTACTCCAATCAGTACCGCTCCCATTGACAGAAATGCACCTGCCCTCTGAAAAAATGCATCTGCTCCCCATTCCCTCGCCCTTTACAATGACCGCAGATTTTACTCTTCCATTTTTCCCAAGCAATTCGTATATTTCTCTGTACATAGGGTACCTCCTTCCGGCTTTCTTACCGTTTTAACCTTAGCATAACAGAGTTTTTTTTTATTGTAAACAATAATTAAATATTGTGGTTTTTTTCGGTGCATATTATAATATTCGCATATATTGTGAGGAGGTAGAAAGATGGATTCTGCACTATACAAAAATTATCTGAATATTCTAAAACAAGAACTTGTCCCAGCGCTGGGTTGTACAGAACCCATTGCCATCGCATACGCTGCCGCCAAGGCAAGGCAGGTTCTTGGCTGTTTTCCCGACGCCGCAGAAATTAGCTGCAGCGGAAATATCATAAAAAATGTAAAAGGAGTAACCGTGCCAAATTCCGGCGGACTGAAAGGAATTGATGTGGCCGCAGTTTTGGGAATCGTAGGAGGCAACGCGGATAAAGCCCTTGAAGTTCTGGAAAATATCAGCGAAGAAGATATTCAGAAAACAAAAGAGCTTATAGAAAAAAAATTCTGTTCCTGCACCCTTGTGGACGGAGTTGCAAATCTATTTATTTCTGCAAAAGTCTATAAAGGGGAGCACTACGCAGCGGTCACTATCGTGAACCATCACACCAATATTACCAAGATTGAAAAGGACGGAAATGTAATTTTTGAACAGCCGGAAAAAGAGGAAGAAGCCAGTCCCGGTGTGGACAAATCTCTCCTCACCGTCAAGGATATCCTGGATTTCGCGGACTGTGTAAAAATAGCAGACATCAAAGAAGTGATCGAACGCCAGATAAACCTGAATTCTGCAATTTCCCAGGAAGGCCTGGATAACAACTATGGCGCGCAGATTGGAAAAACGCTGATGCACGTATGGGGAAAAAGCGCCACCACCCGTGCCTGTGCCCGGGCGGCAGCGGGCAGCGACGCAAGGATGGGCGGCTGTTCTTTACCTGTAGTCATTAATTCCGGAAGCGGAAACCAGGGCATCACCGTCTCTCTTCCGGTTATCGTCTACGCAGAAGAATGGGAAGTATCACGGGAAAAACTCTATCGTTCCCTGGTGGTAAGCAACCTGATCGCCATCCACCAGAAATACTACATAGGCAGCCTTTCCGCCTACTGCGGCGCTGTAAGCGCAGCCTGCGGCGCAGGTGCCGGGATCACCTATATGTATGGAGGAAATTATCATCAGGTATCCCTCACTATTATCAATACCCTGGGAAATGTAGGCGGCATTGTCTGCGATGGAGCCAAGCCCTCCTGCGCGGCTAAGATTGCCTCCTCTGTGGATGCTGCTTTGATGGCATTTCATTTAAGTATCCAGAATAAAAGCTTTCTTCCAGGTGAAGGCATAATAAAAGGAAATGTTGAGGAAACTATAAAAAGCATGGGGTACATAGGCCGGGTAGGTATGCGTTCCACAGATACGGAAATACTTAATATCATGATCGACCGGGTAAACATAAACCAGGATTGTTAACGGATCTTATCTTCTAAATTTACCATACAGTAAAAGGAGGAGTTTCATAAAAATGAAAAAAAACAGCATATTTAAAAGCCTGCCCTTTAAGCTTTTGGTGGGCGTTATTCTTGGAATCATCATTGGCCTCATATTAAATTCCACTGATGGTTCCGCTTTTACAACTGCAATTTTAAACATTGTCGTAACCTTAAAATATATTCTCGGACAGGTGATTAATTTTTGTGTTCCTTTGATCATCATCGGTTTCATTGCGCCTTCCATTACAAAACTTGGAAACAGCGCTTCCCGTATGCTGGCGATCGCCATCGCACTGGCATATGTTTCTTCTATTGGAGCCGCCTTTTTTTCCATGGCGGCAGGATATGTGCTGATCCCGCACCTGTCCATTGTCACAGAAGTGGAAGGCTTAAAAGTACTCCCGGAAGTAGTTTTTGAACTTGAGATCCCACAGATCATGTCTGTTATGAGCGCTCTTGTATTCTCCATTATGCTGGGTCTGGCTGCCACTTGGAACAAAGCCAAACTGACAATGGGTATCCTGGACGAATTTCAGAAGATCGTCCTCTCTCTTGTTTCCAAGATCATCATTCCGCTGCTTCCCCTTTTTATTGGAACAACTTTTTGCGGTCTTGCATACGAAGGTTCTATTACCAAGCAGCTTCCTGTATTTTTGCAGGTCATCGTGATCGTCCTGATCGGACATTACATCTGGATGGCTCTTTTGTATGTGATCGCCGGCATATATTCCAGGGAGAATCCTCTGGAGGTAGTAAAACACTATGGTCCGGCCTATCTTACCGCTATCGGCACCATGTCCTCCGCCGCTACCCTTGCCGTAGCGCTCCAGTGCGCAAACAAGGCCAAACCCCTGCGTAAAGATATGGTTCAGTTCGCAGTTCCGCTGTTTGCCAATATCCATCTGTGCGGATCAGTCCTTACAGAAGTCTTTTTCTGCATGACCGTCTCTAAAATTTTATACGGCTCTATCCCCACACTGGGAAGCATGATACTTTTCTGCCTTCTTCTTGGCGTTTTCGCCATCGGTGCTCCCGGTGTTCCCGGAGGTACAGTCATGGCTTCCCTGGGAATCATCACTGGCGTTCTGAAGTTTGACGATGCCGGCACCGCGCTTATGCTTACCATCTTTGCCCTTCAGGACAGCTTTGGCACAGCGTGCAATGTAACCGGAGACGGGGCGCTGACCTTGATGCTTACCGGTTATGCCAACAAGCATCACATTGAAGAACAGCATATTTCCATTGACTTATAAAGTACAGTGAGACAAGCTGCATCCTGCTAAAGCAGTAAGAAAAAGGTCCGGGGATTCCGGACCTTTTCTTATCGCTTATCTTATATTTATATTTGTTTTTTTCCACGGTGAATATAGGTTCCCAGCTTTTCTTTTACCACTTTTCCCTCTTCCACCACAAGGTTTCCTCTAAGAAATACCTTGTCGATCCCTCCGTGAAGGGCAAATCCTTCAAAAGGATTATTATCCGAGTTGTATGCATGGGTCTTTGCGGAGATCACGCTTCTTTTCTCCGGATCAAATACCACGATATCCCCATCGCTTCCCGGTGCAATCACTCCCTTTCTCGGGTATAAGCCGTAAAGCTTTGCCGCATTCTCGCTTAAAAGACGGCACATCTGCTCTCTGGTGATCCTGCCCTCTCTTACTCCGTAGGTATATAAAAGCGTTCCTCTCGTCTCCACTCCCGGCAGGCCCCCCGGAATCTTCGTAAAATCTTTTTCCCCCAGTCTTTTCTGCTCCCAGGTAAAGCTGCACTGATCCGTAGCCACAGTCTGGATCTCATCCTTTGCCAGTGCGTTCCACAGACAGCTCTGATCTTCTCTCTTTCGTAAAGGAGGCGCGCAGACAAACTTCGCCCCTTCAAAATCCGGCAGCCCATAGACGCTGTCATCCAAAAGAAGATACTGTGGACAGGTCTCTGCATATACTTCCTGTCCTTTTGCCCTTGCATCCAGGATCTCCTGGTAAGCTTTTTTATTGGTCAGATGCACCACCATCACCGGTGCTCCCGCCTGCTTGGCAATAACCAAAAGACGGTGAACCGCCTCCGCCTCCACCTCATCCGGGCGTACCAGAGGATGGTTTTCTACTCCCAGCCGTCCCTCTGCCTTGGCTTCTTCTATCATAGCGTCAATGATGCCTGCATTCTCACAGTGCACTCCGGCAAAACAGCCATATGCATTGAGCTTCTTCAGGATCTTATACAGGTCGCAGTCATCTACCAGCATGGCCGGATACGTCATGTAAAGCTTAAAGCTGGTAATCCCTTCATCGAGCATATCCTGGATCTCTTTTTCCGTCTCCTCATTCCATTCTACGATAGACATATGGAAAGAATAATCGCAGGAACATTTTCCGTCCGCTTTCTCATGCCATTTTGCAAGACCTTCCTTTAAGGTATGTCCCCCCTTGTCCTGAGAAGCGTAATCTATGACCATGGTGGTCCCGCCGCAAAGGGCAGCCTTTGTCCCTGTCTCAAAATCATCTGCTGTGACTGTATTCGCTACTTCCAGGTCGAAGTGCGTGTGGGCATCGATAAATCCCGGAAAGAGCAGTTTTCCGGATACGTCCAGCATATAGGCATTCTCATCTTCAATGCCTTTTTCCACCTTGATTATTTTTTCATCTTCCATTAAAACATCCAGTTTTTCAGATCTGTCTCCCGATACTACTGTTCCATTTTTCAGCAGATATCTCATACTTTGTTCCTCCTCTCTTACCAAGTGGTTTCCACCCGTCCCAAGCCTTTTTCTTTCAATATAGCATTATTTTCTCCTCTCTTCAATAGTTCCCTCCTGTCCACTCCAATTTATTTTAGGGCAAATAATTTTTTTTGGTAAAAGTCTTTTTATTTTTTTTAGGGTATGCTATAGTAAAAAAAATGGGAAAGGAGAAATAGCTATGGGACGCCTTACTGTATTGAAGCAGATTGCCCGCGACCTTGCGGCACAGTTTGGACCTGACTGTGAAATAGTCATCCACGACCTAAAAACAAAAGACCCGGAACACTCTATTGTCCACATTGAAAACGGACATGTGACCAACAGACACGTTGGAGACGGCCCCTCCAATGCAGTTTTTGATGTCATACGCAAAAAAAATAAAAACGAAACCGACTTAGAAGACCATGCCGGCTATCTCATGAAGACCTCAGACGGAAAAATCTTAAAATGCAGTACTTCTTATATCCGCGATGAGGACGGTTCCCTCCATTATGTCTTTGGCATTAATTATGATATCACCAGGCTGACTATGATCGAAAGTGCACTGCATTCTCTTATTACACCGATAGACAAAGAAGAAAAGCCGCGGGAGATCACCCATAATGTAAACGATCTTTTAGACCACCTGATCGAAGAATCTGTGGCATTGGTGGGCAAGCCTGTCGCTCTTATGAATAAAGAAGACAAGGTCACTGCCATCCAGTTTTTAAATGATTCGGGAGCTTTTCTCATCACCAAATCCGGAGACAAGGTTGCCAATTATTTCGGCATTTCCAAATATACCCTTTACAGTTATATCGATGTAAATAAATAAAACCTAAATAATGACACATTCCTGTTCTTACAAAAAGTCACGGACAGATGTGTCATTATACCAGCTTAAACCGCATCCATGCCCGATTCCGGCATAGCTGCGGTTTTCTTTAAATTTTAAAAGCTTATTCTAAATTTCTTCCAGCATGCCTGTCTCATTATAAGCTTCAAACTGCTCTTCTATTTTTCCGAGAATCTCTGCATACTGGCAAAATGCATCTGCAAGGGCTTCCCTGTGTTCGGGCATTTTTTTATAACATACACGATGTTCCATACTTGCCCACAGATCCATTGTCATAGTCCGAAACTGTATCTCCACCGGAAAGTACTCCATAGTATCCAGATAATAAACCGGGACAGCCAGCACCATATGGTAGCTTCGGTACCCATTAGGCTTCGGCGTTTTTATGTAATCCTTCTCCTTGACAACGATCAGTTCATTCTGCCGCTTTAAGGCATTTACCAGATTATAGATATCGTCAATGAAATAGCAGATCACCCGTATCCCCGCAATATCTTTCAGAAAATCCTTGGCATTCTGCACACTGTCAGAGTGTCCCAGTTTCTGCAGCTTTTTTTCGATGCTTTTTTTTGACTTTATCCTTTCCTGGAGATTATGGATAGGCGCAGCCGATGTCTTGCAGTACAGGTTCTTATTTAAGTTTTCAAGTTTTGTATGCATCATCTGGCTGGCATTCTGGTAGGGCTGGATAAAATCATAATATTGCTCATTTGTCATAATAAACTCCCCAAAATAGATTCTTATATTATGATACCAGATAATTGTGTTTATTTTGTATTTTAATTATGATTTTTTACCAGTATAATTCTTAAATTTCCATAAACATCCATAATGCTGCCGCCCCGCCAGTCCCATCCTCTGCATTTTTAAATTCCAGGAACCCTCCCTGTCTTTTCACGAAACCTTTGGCAATAGAAAGCCCCAGTCCCTGATGGCTTCTGTCATGGCGGCTCTCGTCTCCGCTGTAAAATTCCTGGTCAGCATAAAGCAGGTCCTTTCCGGTAAATCCCTTGCCATAGTCCCTCACTTCTGCCGTCAGATATGTTTTTTTATCCTTTTCTTTTACCTGGATACAGATATGTAGCCCTTTTTCCCGATCTGTATGCTCTGCCCCGTTGCTCACAAGATTCTCCCAGGCACGTAAGAGTTCTTCCTTTACGCACATAAGCGTTCCCTCCATCCTGCCTGTGGTGACAGTCATGGTAAGCCTTTCTCCTGCACATAGTCTCTTCGCCGCTTCGATCATCTCCCCGGTTAAAGACTGGCACTGCTCTCTTTTAGGCAGGCTGCTCTCTTCCCTGCCTAAAAGAAGCTGCCGCATTTTCTGCAGGTATCCGTCTATCTCACGGGTATTCTCCAGAATATACTCCACATTTTCCTTATCCTCCAAAGACAGATCCCCTTCTATAAGGAGCTCTCCGTTTCCCCGTATAACAGTCAGAGGCGTTTTAATATCATGGGCCAGAGCGGAAAGTTCTTTTTGGCGCCTTTGTTCCATATCCCACTGCTCTTTCAATGACTGAGACAGGGCCTCTTTCAGCTTTCCAAAAGAAAACATGATCTCATTTATTTCTTTGATCCGGGAAGGCTCCATTGTAAAATTCAGATCGTTTTCCGCTATTTTTTCCGTAACCTGCTGCAGAACCTGTAACTGTTCTTTCAGCCGGTTGCCGAACCGCCTGGACAGCAGATAGGCATTTAAGGCAAAGAGTAGGATATACAGCACCGGCAGCATAGCCTCGGGCCTTATCAGCCATTGATTCATTTTTTCATTGGAATATCTGGTAACCAGTCTGTATTTTACCAGACAGATCTCCCCGTTGTCCCTGTGCAGGGAGCGGTAATACCAGCCTCCCGGAGCATAAATATTTCCCTTCTGGTAATCCTGCCATGCCTCTTTTTGTTCCGTCCTCTGAAAATCCCCATAAAGCCATTCCCCATCCGAAGAATAGATTCCATATCTGCTATAGGGAGGTAGCAGTTCCTCTCCTACCCGATCCGCTTCACAAATCTGTTTCCCATAGCTGGAAAGCCACACTTCTGCATAATTGGCCGGAAGTATCAGCCCGCTTTGCACCATTGCCATAAATAATGCCGTCACGGCTGCCAGAAGCAAAAGAGAGGAAATACAAAACACAGCTATAAATTTTAAAAATAATCCTTTAAGGGTATTCTCCTTTTTTCTTATTTCCATCGGTACCCAATCCCCCAGACTGTCTCAATAGGTTCTGCATTTTCTTTCCTGCATTTCGCCCGTATGTTTTTAATATGCTCTGTAATAGCCGCGCTGTCGCTTTCTCCGTCAAAGCCAAACACATACTCGTAAATCCGCTCTTTAGAAAACACCTGTCCCCGGTTCATGGCAAGATATTCGCAGATGGCATATTCACTTTTCGTCAAGCTGATTTCCCTTCCATGGATGTACATTTTTTTCGCCTGGAGAGAAAACTGCACCTCCCCTACGGAAAGAAGATGCTTCTTTTCCCTGTTCTCCCTGCGCAGATGTGCCGCAACCCTTGCCCGAAGTTCCCCGATCCCAAAAGGCTTGGTAATATAATCGTCCCCTCCGCAGCCAAGGCCTTCCATAAGATCCCGTTCTTCTGTTTTGGCTGTTAAGAATAAGATGGGACAGTCCACCTGCTCTCTTATCCGTTTGCACCAGGTAAACCCATCCATCCCCGGCATCATCACATCCAGAAGGATCAACTGACATGTGTGGATCAATTCCTCCTCTATCTCCCCGGGATTTCTCCTAAGCGCCACTTCATATCCTTCTTTTGTCAGTGCCTTTTTCACCATTCTTAAAATACCTTCATCGTCATCCACAACCAAAATTTTATTCATTCCTCTGTCTTCCTTCATAAAAATAAAACCACGCCAGTATTATCACACAGAGCAGGGCTGTTAGCAATAGGCCGGCCTTAAAAGCCTTTTCCGTTTCTCCCAAAAAATAGGCGCCCTGATCCGTTCCCCAGGCGGAAAGCAAAAGGAGATTGCCGCCTCTTGCCGGCCAGGTACAGGGAACAAACTGCCATCTTCCCTCTCCCAGCCCCGTTAAAAACAAAGCGGCTGTCAGAGACTGAGCTAGGCCGATCCCCATAGAAATGGCTCCGGAAAACTGCAGGTTAAAAAACAAATGTTCCAGATACAAAGGAATGCTTCCCATCCATAAGACCAGAACCGCCTTTCCATATACCAAAAACGACAGCCCTTCCCGTCCCAGGATTCCATGATAGCCCAGAGCAAAACCAAAAACCGTCAGGAAAACCGCTGCAAATCCCAGCAGTTCCAAAGACAGCCATTTGGCAAAGAAAGCCGTCTCTTTTCTTTTCAGCGTTCCTAAAAACACCTGAAAATGATTTTCCCCTTCCAGGGCCACGGCTTTGGCACATACCAGGCTGGCAGCAAAAGGATAGGCACAGCCCACTGCCTGTATAAATCCTCCGATATGTCCTTGTACCCTCCCTCTGGAAAAGGAAAAATACCAAAGAAACACCAGGCATCCAAGCAGCGGCAGCAGTAAATGAAGAAGAAAAAGAGAGGTATGCCTCATCTTACAAAATTCTCCCTTTAACCCTCTATATAATTCCATAACATTACCCCGCCTGCCTTTCATAAAGTTTTTTCCCCGCCTGCCATAAAAGCAGGAACCAAAGGATTGAAGATACCGTTCCCACTGCCACATGCTGCCAGCCGATCAGTTCCGGCGTAAAAGTCATCTGTCCTTCCACAGCGGGAAGTCCGTTTGGAAGAACTTTTAAGACCGTACACATCAGCCGTGAGGCAATGGCCTGGGGAAAAATGTAAAACCAGGGTTTCAAAGATGCAGTCACTCCCAGAATGGTCACTAAGCCCACATGGATCAGCATCATGGGGAGTGTTCCCAGTTTCTGTGTCAGCAAAAAGCAGAAGGGAATCTGCCACAGCGAGGCAATCCATAGGAGAATGCTTCCCAGCACCTGCTGTGCCACAGACAGCTCGATCGTAAAGGATACCTGCAGGAATTTACTCATAAAATTCCCGAAAATAAGGGCAGCCAGAAACAGTACCCCCATAGCAGCCCCGGAATACAAAAGTCCGATCCCCACCTTTGCATCCCATACTTTTCCCGTCTGGCAGGGAAGCGAAAGGATCGTCTGGTTTTTCAGTTTCCTGTCCTTATTTATGATACTGAAAGATAAAAGAGCATTGATGCCGGGATACATAAGGGTATACCACCAGTTATAACAATCAATAGAAAAATAATTATGGGTGAGGGCGCCGGACAGCAGTACCGTTACAACCGGCGCTCCCACAAGCAGCGCTTTTAAATACGTGTGGCGGTATTTCATCGCCTCCGCGACAAAATAAGCTTCCATTACCCTCTTCCCCCTTTCACGATCTCCATAAATGTATTTTCCAGATCCTTGGTTCCATCAAGCCATCCTTCATAGGAAAGCCGGCCATCCACAAGAATCCCGATATGATCCGCTGTCTGGGATATTTCGCTGAGCATATGGCTGGAGACGATCACGGTGATTCCTTTTTCCGGAAAGCTTCGGATCAGTTCGCGCAGTTCCAAAATCCCAATGGGGTCCAGCCCGTTTGTAGGTTCATCCAGGATCAGCAGTCTTGGATTTCCTAAAAGGGCGAGGGCAATCCCCAATCTTTGTTTCATCCCCAAGGAAAATACGCCCGCACGTTTCTTGCCTGTATCGGGAAGCCCCACTGTCTCTAAAATTCCCTGGATCCTTTCCTTAGATACGCCAAGCAGCAGCGCACGCAGCTCCATGTTTTCCCATGCGCTTAAATTTTCATAGATGGGAGGGGTTTCGATCAGAGAGCCGATCTCCTTTAAATCCTTCCGGCTAAAATTATGACCCCTGAAAAAAATCTCTCCTGAATCCTTTTTTAACATTCCTGTCATCATCTTCAGCAAAGTGGATTTTCCGGCTCCGTTTGGCCCAAGCAGGCCGTAAACACAGTTTGCCGGCACTTTCATTGTCACTTCTTTTAAAACCGCATGCCTGCGAAATGATTTTGACAGATTTTCTATTTCTACAATATTTTCCATGATTCTATCCTCCTTTTTACAAAAACAGAATAATCCATGATTCTAAGAATTTTATAAGGATTTAAAAAAATCTGAAAAGAAATTTTATTGCAATCCTTTTCCCGGAGTTTTATAATAATTACTGAAAATAAGACCATTGTCCCACGCGATCTTTTTGCAGGACATCGTCTATATAAGAAGGAGAGAAAAATGAATCAGGAATTGTATCAAGAGGCCGTGCGTTCCAGTATCCTGTCAAAAAATCTTATCAATCAGCTTCTGGAATGTATGGAATACAACAACATATCGTTTATTAACTGGACCATCGAAGTTTTGGGTGTGATCAGGACCCGCCTTGACCGCGGAGACAAGATCACAGACGAAGTTTCCAAGATCACCTATACGCCTAAAACCTTCCGCAGGTTTGTCCAGGATAATTTTTCTACTTACATCGAGAGCCAGGTCTTTGCCGATTCCAGCAAAAAAGAAAAAGTCTATTTTTCCCTGGAAGCCTGCGAAAACGGCTATAATCTTTTCATGGCGGATTCTTCCAAAAATAAAACCTATGAGTGGATTTCCAGTTTAAGCGAACGTTTTTCCCTGGTACAGATGATCGCCACGGGAATTGTCTATTTAAAAGATGTGCGCACAGATACCTATCAGCCCTTTATCTCCGGAAATGGTAAATACTGCCGTTATGACAAAGAAACCGGACGTATCGTGGAAATTTAAAATTTTACATAATAAGGGGTGGAAAATGACCAAAAAATCATTTTCCACCCCTGTTCTTAAATAAATCTAATCCTCTTTTTCTATCTGCTCTAATCATCTGGAAAGCTTATGAATAAACAGCCCGCTTCTCAGCTTCGGCTCAAACCAGGTAGACTTAGGAGGCATCAGCCTTCCTGCGTCGGCAATCTCCATCAGATCCTCCATGGAGGTGGGATACATGACGAAAGCCACTCCATTGGTCTGATCCGCCATTTCCTGAAGCTCCCTTGCTTTGCGCACACCGCCCACAAAGCGGATGCGGTTATCTGTCCGGGGATCCTTAATCCCTAAAATAGGGCTTAAAACCTTATCCTGTAAAATGGAAACGTCTAACTGCGCCACTACATCCTTTCCTGCATACACATCCTCCCAGGCTCTTAAGTGATACCATTCACCGCCAAGGTACATTCCCATACTGTGTTTTTCCACCGGCTTGCAGGGAAATCCCGGCATGATCATCACCTCAAAATTAAATTTCAGGCTTCCAAGAAAGGCACGTTCCCCAAGTCCGTTTAAATCCTTCACCACACGGTTATAGGGAAGGATAGTCAGCTCCTCATAAGGAAATACCACGGACAGGAAATAATTAAACTCTTCTTTCCCTGTGTATCCTGGGTTTTCTTCCCTTCTTTTTAACCCCACCTTGACCGCCGAAGCTGCCCGGTGATGGCCGTCTGCAATGTATATAGAAGAGATTCCGGAAAATTCTTCCTGGATCTTACGGATATCCTCTTCTTTATCTATCACCCATACCCGATGGATCACCTCATCCTCCGCCGTAAAATCATAAACGGCTTCATGGGTCTCTTTCCAGTTTTTTATGCGCTCACGCAGCTCATCCGTATACCGGCAGGTAAGATAGATGGGTCCTGTATTGGCATCGCAGGTATCCACATGGCAGATCCTGTCCTTTTCTTTTTCTTCCCTTGTCAGTTCATGCTTTTTTATGACGCCGGACTGATAATCGTCTATGGATGCACAGCCTACGATCCCGGTCTGGGTTTTATTTTTTCTGGTAAGTTCATAAATATAATAGCTGGGGTGTTCGTCCATTTTAAGGATGCCCTGTTCCTCCATTTTAAACAGGTTTTCCCTTGCTTTTTCATATACCTTAGGATCGTATAGATCCGTTTCCTTTCCCAGATCGATCTCCGCCCGGTCCACGTGAAGAAAAGAATAAGGATTTTCCTCCCCAATCTTCGACGCTTCTTCCCGGCTGACCACATCGTAAGGGAGAGCCGCTACTTTTTCCGCCAGAGAAGGTACCGGCCGCAGTGCCTGAAATGCCCGAAATACTGCCATAACTCTTTTTCCTCCTGTCTAAATAAGGTCTCCTGCCCGGTCTAAAACTTTCTTTTTCCAGTACAAAGATTCCTTCCAAAATATAGAAAATGCAGTTTTATTTTAGCACAGATCCTGTCCCTTCACAAGAAGCCTAAATTTTTTTTGAAAAACCTAAAAATTTTTGTATTTTCTTATTGCAAAATGTTTATTTTATGGTATGATGGTAGTAGAAAATAAAGGAAAAATCATACATCACCAAAAAATTTTAAGGAGGTCGTTTTTATGACAGAAGGACTGAAATGGACACGGAATGAAGTTCCCGGATCAGAGGATAAATATCTGGATCTGATGTCTGAAGAAAACGTAAAAAAAGCCAATGAATTTCACAAAAGTTTCCCCCAGTATAACGTCACCCCTCTGCAGAAGCTTTCCGCCCTTGCTTCCTACCTGGGCGTAAAAAATATTTATTGTAAGGATGAGTCCTACCGCTTCGGACTGAATGCATTTAAAGTTCTCGGCGGTTCCTACGCCATGGGACGCTATATCGCAAAGGAATTAAACCGGGATATCAGCGAACTGCCATATAACGTACTTTCCTCCGAAGAGTTAAGAAAAGAGTTTGGACAGGCCACCTTCTTTACCGCCACTGACGGGAACCACGGCCGCGGCGTTGCCTGGGCTGCTAAGCGCCTTGGACAAAAGGCAGTGGTTAGAATGCCCAAAGGCACCACCAAAACCCGCTTTGACAACATCGCCAAAGAAGGCGCCATCGTAACCATAGAAGAAGTCAATTACGACGACTGCGTAAGGATGGCTGCTGCCGAAGCAGCTAAGACCGAACATGGAATCATCGTGCAGGACACTGCATGGGACGGCTATGAAGAGATTCCTTCCTGGATCATGCAGGGCTACGGCACCATGGTCATGGAAGCAGACGAGCAGCTAAAATCAGAAGGCATCGACCGCCCCACTCACGTATTCGTACAGGCAGGTGTCGGTTCTCTTGCCGGAGCCGTTGTAGGATATTTTGCAAACAAGTACAGGGAAAATCCTCCGGTGATGGTGGTTTGCGAAGCCAGCGCCGCTGACTGTCTCTACCGCTCTGCAATGGCCAAGGACGGCGGCCTGGTAAACGTTGCCGGCGATTTAAATACCATTATGGCCGGACTTGCCTGCGGCGAAGGAAATACCATCGGCTGGGACATCCTTAAAAACCATGTGACTGTCTTTGCCTCCTGTCCGGACTGGATGAGCGCAAAGGCTACCCGCATTTATGCAAATCCATTGGAAGGAGATCCGCACATTGTTTCCGGAGAATCCGGTTCCGTTCCTCTTGGATTATGCTACACCGCCCTTCATGATGAGGACGCCAAAGATCTGAAAGAAGCTTTAAAGCTTGACGAAAACTCAAACATCCTCGTCATCTCCACAGAAGGCGACACCGATCCCGTCCGCTACCGTGAGATCGTATGGGACGGCTTATACGGAACAGACAAATCAATGAGCAAATAAACAATTTGGAAGAACAGGAGGAAATTTACTATGGACTATAACAAAATTCACGAAGCAGCCAAAGGATACGAGGCAGACATGACCCGCTTCCTTCGCGACCTGGTTCGCATCCCGGGAGAAAGCGCCGGAGAAAAAGGACATATTATGCGCATTAAGGAAGAAATGGAAAAGGTGGGCTTTGACAAGGTTGAGATCGATCCTATGGGAAATGTCCTTGGTTATATGGGATCCGGCAAAACTCTTATCGGCTACGACGCACACATTGACACCGTAGGTATCGGCAATATTAAAAACTGGGAATTTGACCCATACGAAGGCTTTGAATCAGAAACAGAGATCGGCGGCCGTGGAACCTCTGACCAGATGGGCGGTATCGTATCCGCTGTTTACGGCGCAAAGATCATGAAAGACCTTGGTCTTTTAAACGACAAATACCAGGTGCTGGTAACCGGAACCGTTCAGGAAGAAGACTGCGACGGTCTGTGCTGGCAGTATATCATCCATGAAGATAAAGTTCGTCCGGAATTCGTAGTTTCCACAGAACCTACAGACGGCGGCATCTATCGCGGACAAAGAGGACGTATGGAGATCCGCATTGATGTAAAAGGTGTTTCCTGCCATGGCTCTGCTCCCGAACGAGGGGATAACGCCATCTATAAAATGGCAGACATCCTCCAGGATGTACGCGCATTAAACGAAAATGACGCAGAGGATGGAACCGAGATCAAAGGTCTTGTAAAAATGCTGGATAAAAAATACAATCCTCAGTGGGAAGAAGCAAACTTCCTTGGCAGAGGTACTGTGACTACTTCCGAGATCTTCTTTACCTCCCCAAGCCGCTGTGCAGTGGCAGATTCCTGCTCCGTGTCTCTGGACCGCCGTATGACAGCCGGAGAGACCTGGGAAAGCTGCCTGGATGAGATCCGCGCTCTCCCATCTGTAAAGAAATATGGGGACGACGTAACCGTATCCATGTATGAATACTCCCGTCCATCCTGGACAGATCTGGTTTATCCTATTGAGTGCTACTTCCCTACCTGGGTCATTCCTAAAGATCACAAGGTGACACAGGCATTAGAAGAAGCCTACAAGGGACTTTACGGAGAAGAACGCCAGGGCAATGCAGAAACCGAGGCTATGAGAAAAGCCCGTCCTCTCACAGACAAATGGACTTTCTCCACAAACGGCGTTTCCATCATGGGCCGCAACCAGATCCCCTGCATCGGATTTGGTCCCGGAGCGGAAGCACAGGCACATGCACCTAATGAAAAGACATGGAAGGACGACCTGGTAAGATGCGCTGCTGTATATGCCGCACTTCCTACCGCATACTGCAAATAAATTTTTGTCCTGCTATGAAAAAATAGAAAAGATAAAATTTAAAAGGAGAATCTACGATTATGAAAACTTTACAGGATTATATTGATAAGCTGAACCGTCTGAATTTTAAAGAAATGTATAACAGTGATTTCTTCTGGACCTGGGATAAGACAGATGAGGAACTGGAAGCTGTATTCACTGTAGCGGATGCTCTTCGCTTTATGAGAGAAAATAATATTTCCACAAAGGTATTTGAAAGCGGTCTTGGCATCTCCATCTTCCGTGACAACTCCACCCGTACCCGTTTCTCCTTCGCTTCTGCCTGCAACCTTCTGGGCCTTACCGTGCAGGATCTGGACGAAAAGAAATCTCAGATCGCCCATGGAGAGACTGTACGTGAAACAGCGAACATGGTTTCCTTTATGGCTGACGTCATTGGTATCCGTGACGATATGTACATCGGAAAAGGCCATGCATACCAGAAAGAATTCATGGACGCAGTTACCGAAGGAAACAAAGACGGTATCCTGGAGCAGCGCCCCACTCTGGTAAACTTACAGTGTGATGTGGATCATCCTACCCAGTGTATGGCAGATATGCTCCATATCATCCACGAATTCGGCGGCGTAGAAAACTTAAAAGGCAAAAAGCTGGCTATGACCTGGGCATACTCTCCATCCTACGGAAAGCCATTATCCGTTCCTCAGGGCGTGATCGGTCTGATGACCCGTTTCGGCATGGATGTAGTTCTCGCTCATCCGGAAGGCTATGACGTAATGCCTGAAGTAGAAGAAATCGCAAAGAAAAACGCAGCCGCTACAGGCGGAAGCTTTACAAAGACAAACAGCATGGAAGAAGCATTCAAAGATGCAGATATCGTTTATCCTAAGAGCTGGGCTCCTTTTGCAGCTATGGAAAAACGTACAAACCTTTACGCAGAGGGCGACTTCGACGGCATCGACAAACTGGAAAAAGAACTCCTGGCACAGAATGCAGAACATAAAGACTGGGCTTGTACAGAAGAACTGATGAAGACCACAAAAGACGGAAAGGCTCTCTACCTTCACTGCCTGCCGGCAGATATCACAGGCGTAAGCTGCGAGACAGGAGAAGTAGACGCCAGCGTATTTGACCGTTACAGAGTTCCGTTATACAAAGAAGCAAGCTACAAACCTTATGTGATCGCTGCTATGATCATGCTTTCCAAATTTGAAAACGTACAGGATATCCTGAAAAAGCTGGAAGTAAAAGCTGCTCCCAGAATCCTGAAATAACGGATGCTTAATGCCGGGGCTGTATTTGATACAGCCCCATGTTCTTTTTAAGGAGGGATTTCTCTTATGTATAAAAGAAAAAGAATCGTCATCGCTCTGGGAGGCAACGCCCTTGGCAATACTCTTCCGGAACAGATGATCGCAGTAAAAACTACAGCCCGGGCTCTGTGCGACCTCATTGAAGAAGGCCACCAGGTAGTGGTCGTTCATGGAAACGGTCCCCAGGTGGGAATGATCAATAATGCCATGGCCGCTCTCTCCCGGGAAGATAAAAACCAGCCTAACACTCCCCTCTCCGTCTGTGTGGCCATGAGCCAGGCCTATATCGGCTATGACCTGCAGAACGCCCTGCGGGAGGAATTGCGCAAACGCGGCTTTATGCGGACGCCTGTGGTCACTGTAGTCACACAGGTGCGGGTAGATCCAGATGATCCTGCCTTTAAAAATCCCAGCAAGCCTATTGGCCATTTCCTCACCAAAGAAGAGGCCGAATTCCAGGCAAAGGCATACGGCCACATTATGAAAGAAGACGCCGGCCGGGGATACCGCCGGGTGGTAGCCTCTCCCAAGCCGGTGGAAATCGTAGAGCAGGATGCCATCAACAGCCTGGTAGACGCAAATAAGATCGTGATCTGCTGTGGGGGCGGCGGAATCCCGGTCACTTTGCAGGGGGATCATTTAAGAGGCGCTTCCGCAGTAATTGACAAGGATTTTGCAAGCTGCCTTTTGGCAAAGCAGATCGATGCGGATATGCTTATCATTCTCACGGCTGTTGAGAAAGTTGCCATTAACTTTGGCAAGGAAAACGAGGAATGGCTGGACGACCTTACAGTTTCCAAGGCACGGCAGTACATAGAAGAAGGGCAGTTTGCCCCCGGCTCTATGCTTCCCAAGGTGCAGGCAGCCATTGATTTCGCCAGCTCAGGCACAGGAAGAACGGCTATGATCACCCTTCTGGAAAAAGCCAAAGACGGAATCCAGGGTAAGACAGGAACGAAAATTCATCTGTAAAATATAACAGGCAAGCCTTTACGATTGAGGCTTGCCTGTTTTTTGCTTCAGCTCAGGCAGTACCGTAAGCAGCATGGTAAAAAAGCTTGCGCACCCTCCGATCAAGTTAGAGATCGGTTCTGCCCAGAACACACCGTCCACCCCAAGGTTCCCTGCCATAGGAAGCAGAATCGTAAGAGGCACAACGATGATAACTTTCCGGAAAAGAGAAAAAAATGTAGCTTTCTTTGCCTTTCCTAACGCCACAAACACCGACTGTCCCGCAAACTGCAGCGCCATAAATACAAATCCAAAAAAATAAATATGAAGCGCAGGAACTCCCCATTTTAAAAGCTCCGGTTCATCGTTAAAAATACGGATGAAAAATTCTGGGATCACCTGAAGGATGCCCCAGGCAAGGAGGGTATAGATCACACAGATGGAGGTAATAAAACCAATGGCTTTTTTCACCCGTCCAACCGCTCCTTCTCCGTAATTATAGCTCATAACAGGAGAAGCTCCGTTTGTCAGACCCATGACCGGCATAGTAAAAATTTCCCGTATGGAATTTAACACGGTCATGATCCCCACATACAGATCCCCTCCGTAAATCTGAAGCGTTGCGTTGCACACCACCTGCACCACGCTGTTGGTAAAGGCCATGATAAAACCGGATACCCCAAGGGCCATAATATTTTTCACCCGCCGTAACTGTATCTTCATAGCGCTTTTCTTTAAATGCAAGGATGCCTTTTTCCCTGTAAGAAACCTTAAGACCCATGCCGCAGAAACCATCTGGGACAATACCGTGGCAACAGCCGCTCCCCGCACTCCCATATGGAATACAAACATGAATAAGGGATCTAAAAGGATATTCAGCACAGCTCCGATCAGCACCGTAAGCATCCCCATATTTCCAAATCCCTGGCTGTTTATAAAAGGATTCATCCCCAGGGAAATCATCACAAACACCGTTCCTAAAAGGTAGATGGTGATATATTCCTGCGCATAGGGAAAGGTCGTGTCGCTGGCGCCGAACAGGTACAAAACCGGTTTATAAAAGATAAGCCCCAGCACCATAAGAACAACCCCTGTTAATAGCAGCATGGTAAAGGTATTTCCCATAAGTTTTTCTGCTTCTTCTTCGTTTCCCCTGCCCCGTTCCATAGCACAAAGAGGGCCGCCGCCATTTCCAAACAAATAGGTAAAGGCGGTGATCAGCGTAATGATGGGAAAACAAAGCCCCACACCAGTAAGAGCCAGCGTACCTACATCCGGCAGTCTTCCTATATACATCCGGTCAACGATATTGTATAAAAGATTTAAAAGCTGTGCGAAAGTCATCGGCACAGCCACCTCTAAAATATTCCGGTAGACACTTCCCTTTGAAAAATCTGTTTGATGTGTTTTCACATTTCTTCCTCCTTCCGGCGCTTTTGCCGCGCCGCCCAGGCAGATTTGGAGTTTTCCAAATTTCACCTCTTTTTTACATTTCTTATAAAATTATAGTACCTTCAAAAGTACCATACAATAATTATTTTTATATCTGCCGGAAAAATCTCTGGATGTCTTGTTTTTTCCTTCCAAAAAAGGTATACTAAAAGAAGTAAAAAATTTCTGAACAGATGGATTTTGGGAGGTATTATGGCAGAGAAATATGATGGAATGGCAGTCGGTGTCTTTGAACTGGATAATCTGGTTGCCTGCTTTGTTGCCCTTGACGCAGCGTCTAAGGCGGCTAACGTAAAAATTCAAAGCGTAGAACGTAACCGTTTAAAAAGCGGAGCCTGCGTAAAAATGCGGGGAAGCGTTTCCGATGTAAACGCAGCCATGGAAGTGGCACTTGAGACTGCGAAACCCTTAGGGAAGATCGTCTCCCATACCGTGATCGCATCTCCTACTGCAGATACGGAGATCGCGTTAAACATGACGATCAATAAATAAGCACCCGCACAGGTTTTTCTAAAAAACAGAACAAAGAAAGAGCGAGGAATACATTATGACATATGGAGCATTTGGATTAGTGGAGGTTTTAGGCAGCAGCAATGCCATCCTGGTGGTGGATCAGATGCTGAAAGCCTCTGAGGTAACATTTTGCACCTGGCATACCAAGTGCGGAGGACATGCCACCGTATTTTTAAGCGGTGATGTGGCGGCCGTAACCGCTGCCGTGGACAGTGTAAAAGAAAATCCTCCCTGCGATATCGTCGCTGCGGCAGTTATTTCCAACCCATCCCCTGAGACCTGCCGTCTGGTAGAGGAAGACGCTGCCAAACATAAATTTAATACAAAATAATCTTTTCCTTAAACCCCAGAAATTTTCCAGTATATAAGGAATCTTATAAACAGGGACTTTTTTGTATGTAAGAAAAGCTATAAACAGCCTTTTTCTTATATACTAAGGAAAAGTATAAGCAGCATTCATAAAACGGGCGTCATGAGCAAACTCATGACACCCGTTTTTTACCTTTAATGCAGGGTATCCACATCCACCAGCTCTCTTCCGTCTTTTATCTTAAGCACCGCCACATCCTTACTATGGGCGCGAAGAACTGCTTTTCCGCCGGTTTCTCCTGTAAGAGAGGAAAGCTGAAAAAAATAGCGTGAGGAAAAGATACAGGGATTCCCCAGCCTCCCAGCAAAAGATACGCATGCCATCCCCTTGCTGCTGCTCAAAAAAAGCCGGATCAGCCCAAGAATTGTCTCCTCAGTGATCCAAGGCTGGTCGGAAACTGTAAACAGACAGGCATCCGCCCCAGGATTTCCCTGGATACCCAGTCGGATGGAGGAGGAAATCCCTTCGTCAGGATGGGGATTAAAAAGCACTTTTGCCCCCTCCTTCTTTGCCTCATCTGCAATCTCTGCATACTGCGTCACCACAGCTATTTTCACAGACAGATCCGGTTTCTCCTCCCGAAGCCTTCTCTGTACCTTTATAAGCTTACAGAGGATTCTCTGATACATAGGGATTCCCTCAACCGGATGGAGAAGCTTATTGGAGCCGAACCGCCTGCTGTTTCCTGCCGCCAGCATAATAAGGATCAATTCTTTCATACAGATTCCATCCCCTTATCCCCTTTTTCATCTTCTGTCTCTTTCAGACTTCCATAAGCGGCGATGGTATTTTTTTCCATAAGTCCCTTCACGATCCGCTCTGCGTTCTCCTTTTCTGTAAGTACATCCGCTTTATTTAAATAAACCCGGTATACCCGGTCTTCCACATCCTTAAAAAGCCCGCAGATAGAAGAAGCGATCTTCACCACATCCTCAGCAGTCACCGGAGCGTCCATACTCTTCTTTAAGAAATCGGCTGTACGCTCCATACGGTGTGCAGTTTCCCGGATGGGTTTTCCCAGACAGTCCAGCCCTACCACGCTGACCACCAGATCTGCAAAAGAAGGGATGACCGGTTCCCATTTTTCCGGAACTTTTAAAGGATACTGTCTGGAGCCATCCGCCTCTATTAAAACAACATCACAGAAGTTTAAAAGCTTTTGCATCTCTTCTTCCTTAAGGGCGCTTACTTTTTCCCCGCCCTCCTCATGGGCTGCCGCAATGACATACCCATATCGGTCCAGCATTTCAGGGATTTTTTCCAGCTCACCCGCCCCGGCAAAAGGCCGCTCCAGCTCATAAGCCATATGGGTGGTGGTGGTGATCACCACTGTTTTTTTCCGGGCAGTCAGCTCTTCTGTAAGCCTGAAAATGAGGCTTGTTTTTCCGCCGCCTCCCACCACGGCTATGACCGGGGTCTCATCCACATCTATTTTTAAAAGTTCCAAAAAGCTTTCCTGTTTTCTCATTCCGGCATCACTCCCTGGGAAAGCAAAATCTCCACCACGCTTCCTGCAATGCACCTGGCTTTGTCAGAAATGGTATAACAATTCTTTTTTTCTTCTTTTCTGGGATCAATATCGGCAATCTTCATCCCTTTATAAACCTGGTATCCGTCTCGGATGATTCCCCGCAGAACACCGGAAATCGTTGCCCTCACCGGAGTCTCTCCCACATAGGCAAGGATTTCCCCCTGTTCCACCAAATCTGCGATCTCCGCCTTATTTTCTATCACACCGGCACAGGGAGAATGGATCACCCGCTCTTTGCTCACGCCGGCCACCATGCCGGGAACTCCTGTGTTAGGCAGCGCCCATCCTTCTTCTATGATCCTTCCCAGATCATGTCCTCTCATGGTCTCCACCACAAAGTCCACGTCCTCCCCCGCCGCAAATCCAGGGCCAAGACCGATCGTCACAGGAGCCATATCCCGCCGGGTGCCTAGGTTTCGTTTCGCCAGGATGGCATCTATCACTGCTGCAGGAGAAAGCGCCTTTACTGCTTCTGCCCTTTCATCAATGAGCAGGGGAATTTCCTGGAGCGCCCATGTCTTTTCGCAAAGGTTCACATGATCGATCTTTCGGCTTAATACCCCTTCCACAAACGCTTCCCCGTCATAGGCTGCTTCGCAAAAAGACACCATCCGCCGGATGGCCGTAGGTTTCCCTGTTTCCAGGATCACCACCCGGTACCCGCAGCGGTATAAGCGGTGGATCACCCCGCTTGCAAGATCTCCGCCTCCGCGGACCACCACGATATTATTTTTCTCCATGTTCCTCTTGTTCCTTCATTACTTTTTCTACTGCGTTGACAATATTCTGATATCCGGTACACCGGCATAGATTCCCGGACATCTGTTTTCTTATTTCCTCCCGGGATATTTTTTTCCCCTGTTCTAAAAGTACGGTGGCGGACATAATAAAGCCTGGGGTGCAGAAACCGCACTGGACAGCCCCTTCTTCGATAAACGCTTCCTGGATCCTGGTAAGCTCTCCATTTTTTTCCAGGCCTTCCAGGGTGCGGATATTCTTTCCGTTAGCCCAGACAGCCAGGTAGATGCAGGAATCTACTGTCTCCCCGTCTATGATGACCGTACAGGCGCCGCACTCTCCCACTTCACATCCCTTCTTTACAGAGGTAAGTCCAAGCCGGTTTCTCAGCATATCCAGCAAAGATTCCCGGACATCTACATATTCCATGACTTCTTTTCCGTTTACCACACACTGCACAAGCTGCATTTCCTTTTTCATCAGCTCTCACCTCCCGCAAGCTCTATTGTGCGCTGAAGAGCTCTCCTGGCAATCTCTCCCGCGATCTGAAGGCGGAAGGCTTTGGACGCCCTCCAGGAGTCCCTGGGATGGATCTCCTCCCGGACAAGGCGGGCTGTTTCCTGGTAAAGCTCTTCATTGATCTCTTTGCCCTTCAAGGCTTCCTCTGTGCGGGTACAGCGCAAAGGCACCGGAGCCGCCACACCAAAAGTGATCCGCACATCTTCAAGCCGTCCTTCTTTTACATCCGCCCGGCTTACCACACTGCAGCTTAAGGTGGCGATATCCATGGCGTTTCTCATTGCATATTTGATGTAATGCCCCGTATAGCCTTCATATTCCCTGCCTGGGATCACGATATGGGTGAGGAGTTCTCCCTTTTGAATATCCACCTTTCCTGGGCCCAGATAAAAGTCCTTTATGGGGATCATCCTTCCTCCCTTTCCATCTGAGGTGCGGAGCATGGCATTAAGGGAAAACAAAGTCGGCGCGCTGTCTGCGCTTACCGCTCCGTTGCAGATATTTCCCCCTATGGTGCCTACATTTCTGATCTGCGGTCCGCCTACCTGATCCACCGCTTCTCCAAGGACGGGAATATATTTCTGGATAATGGGATTGTTCGTAATATGGGAAAAGGTAGTTCCCGCTCCTATAAAAATATCTCCGGATTCCATCCGTGTGATCCCCTGGATCTCTTTTATCTCCCGGATGCTGACCAGGGAGGTTCCCGCCAGTCTGCCTTCCCGTATTTTTACCAGCACATCGCTGCCTCCGCAAATGATGCGGGCCTTGGGATACCTATTTAAAAGCTGAACTGCCTCTGCAATGCTTTCTGCCTGATAATACTTTTCTATATCGTACATACGCTGTTCCTCCCTTCTAGATCAATCCGGCTTTTGAGAAGCCTTCGATCAGTCTTTGAGGCGTCAGTGGGATCTCATTAAAGGCCACTCCGGTAGCATGCAGGACCGCGTTTCGTATGGCCGGAGCTGCCGGAATAGCCGGGGGCTCTCCAAGGGCTTTATTCCCATAAGGGCCCACCGGATCCTCCAGTTCCACAAAATCCGCATACAGCTCCGGTGTATCCAATGCCGTCATCAACTTATAATCCAGAAGGTTTCCGTTTAAGGGGCGCCCTGATTTTTCATCCAGAAGAAGCTGTTCACTGAGCCCATAGCCCATTCCCATGGACATGCCTCCATGCACCTGCATCTCGGCAAGCTTGGGATTTAAAAGTTTTCCGCTGTCATGTACATTGATGATATCCAAAATCTTTATCTTTCCAAGCTTAAGATCCACTTCCACCTCTGCGAAGCAGCAGCCGGTGGCAATGGTATTTTTCTTTACCTGGGTGGAAACCTCCGCTGTGATAACAGAGGAATCTGACAGACTATAGTAGCTTTCCATCGCCAGGTTTTCCAGAGACATCACTTTTTCTTCTCCCGCATAGATAAAGCCGTGATCTAAAGACAGTCCCCTTCTCTCATCCGGAAGGAGTTTTTTCGCATAGGCAAGGATTTTTTCCTCCATAAGCTGCGCACACTCCTTCACCGCCGTTCCGGTGACAAAGGACTGCCTGGACGCGTACGCGCCGGTGTCAAAGGGCGATACGTCCGTATCCTGTACCGTTTCTATATGAATATCTTTCACATCCATATGAAGTGTCTCCGCTGCCATCTGAGAGAATACCGTATCCGCTCCCTGGCCGATCTCCGTAGCGCCAAGAGAAAGCTGCATGCTTCCGTCCTGATTTAAAGAAAGCCTCGCTCCCGCAATCTCCAGGGAAATGGGCCATACTCCCGTCTTATAAGAAAACAGGGACATCCCCACACCTCTGCGAAGGTCTCCTGTCTGGCCGGCATAGGCTTTTCTCTTTTCTTCCCAGCGTATGTGTTCGGCGCCTTTTTTCAGACATTGGAAAATACCGTTGGTATTAGCGGCGATCGGCTTTAAATACGCGTCCTCATAATATCCGTGGATCAAATTCTTTTTCCGGAATTCCAAGGGATCCATCCCGATCTTCACTGCAATGTCATCCATCAGACTTTCAATGGCAAATGCCGCCTGAGGGATTCCATAAGCCCGCATAGCTCCTCCCACAGGAGTATTGGTATAAATAGTATAAGCTTCTCCCCGGATATTCGGACACGCATACTGAAGGCGGAATGCCGTCAGGCCGTTCGCCGCAATGGCATGTCCGTGAGAGGCATATGCGCCCTGATTAGAGTAAGCTTTCATTTCCTTTGCTACCAGCCGTCCTTCTTTATCTACGCCGGCTGTCAGATCATATTCAATGGCATGGCGGGTCCTTGTATTGCAGAAAGTCTCCTCTCTGGTCACTTCCAGCTTTACCGGCCTTCCTCCCACCTGCATGGTCAAAAAAGCGTTTAACGGTTCATAGAGAACATCCTGCTTGTTTCCGAATCCGCCTCCTATATAAGGCTTAATCACCCGTATCTTTCCCCAGGGGATTCCCAGGGCCTGGCCGATCACCCTGCGCATAATATGCGGAATCTGTGTGGAGGCAACCACCACGATCCTTTCCTTTTCCATATAAGCGTAAGAAACAGAATTCTCTATATGACAGTGCTGGACGATCGGCGTGGTATAAGTCCCTGACACCACTGTATCAGACTGCTTCAATCCATCATCCACGTTTCCGATGAAAAAATTGGATCTGGCAAGAACATTATCTTTTTTATCGAAATGTATGGGCGGATTGCTGCCATACATAGATTTCCGCGGATGGATCTCCACTGGATACTCCTCGTATTCTACTTTTATCAGCTTTAATGCCCTGGATGCCGTTACCTCATCTTCCGCCACCACGGCGGCAATATCATCCCCATAATAGCGGACGCGCCCGGTAAGGATGTTCCGGTCCGCCACGTCCTGATGGGCAGGTTCTACGGACCATGGATGTCCCGGCGTGGGATAACAATGATCCGGTACGTCTTTAAAGGTAACCACCTTCACTACTCCTTCCAGAGCCTCCGCCTCACTTGTGTCTATGGATGTCACGATCCCATTTCCGATGGCGGCATGATATACCTTTGCCACAAGACATTTATCCAATATAAGGTCATCGGTAAATTTGGCGCGGCCGGTTACTTTGTCATACGCGTCTACTCTTGGAATGCTTTTTCCGATCATTTTACTCACCTTCTTTTTTTAGTTATAAAGAAAGCCGGACAAGTCCTAAGGAATTCTTCTTTGTTCCCCTCAGGACTTCTGTCCGGCTCCGAACCATGCTACTTTCTTATGAATATCCCTGAAATCTTTCTCTTATTTTTTCTCATAGGGAGTGTTTACAACAGGGAGGGAAGTTCTGAATTCTCCGTCCAGTCTATAGTATGCCCCTGCTATGGCAGGTGCTGTGGGAATGGAGGTGATCTCCCCGATCCCAATGGCTCCGCAGGCTACATTCAGTCCTTTTTTCTCCACGATGATGCTTTCCACCTCAGGAATCTTATTCGCTTTTGGTAATCCTAGTGTACCATATTTGGCAGTAGGTTTGCAATCTGTAATTGGATATTTTTCGGTTAAGGCAAATCCATAGGACATGATCACGCCGCCTTCGATCTGTCCCTCTACAGACAGGGGATTCACTGCTTTTCCCACATCATGAGCGGCTACGATCTTTTCCACCATACCCTCTTCATTTAAAATACATACCTGGGTGGCATAACCGTAGGCCACATGGGAAACCGGGTTCTTTACGTCTGATCCCATGGCGTCTGTCTTGGCAAGATATTCTCCCAGGTATTCCTTTCCCTCTAGATCCCTAAGGGTGTGTCCCTTTAAATCTTTTTCCAGAAGGGCGCAGGCGCGAAGGGCCGCTTCTCCTGTAACAAGAGTCTGACGGGATCCTGAGGTAGTTCCGGAATCCGGCGCGTTATAGGTATTCGATGCATCGTAATAAATCTGTTCCCGGGAAAGTCCCAAGCGCTCCGCCACCATCTGGACAAGAACCGTCCCCAGTCCCTGACCAATGCAGGAAGCACCGGAATGGATCTCCACCCGTCCGTCTTTTACATACAGCCGGCATCTTCCCCAATCCGGAAGTCCCACGCCTACCCCCGCGTTTTTCATAGCGCAGGCGATACCGGCATAGGGATTCTTTTCATAAACGTCTTTTACTGCCAGAAGGGTTTCCGCCAGGCCTGTGGATTCGTCCACGATCTGTCCGTTTGGAAGCTCCTGGCCCGGACGGATAGCGTTCCGGTAACGGATTTCCCAGGGAGAGATTCCCACCAGCCCTGCCATCTTTGTAAGAAGCATCTCAATGCCAAAGCAGGTCTGTGTCACGCCAAAGCCCCGAAAGGCTCCCGCTGGAGGATTATTGGTATAGTAAGCTTTTCCGTCAATGTCAAAGTTCTGGTAATTATAAGGGCCCGATGCATGGGTACAGGCGCGCTGCAGCACAGGTCCTCCAAGGGAGGCATATGCCCCGGTATCGGCGATCACCGTAGCCTTTACGCCCTGTATGATCCCGTTCTCATCACATCCCAAAGTAAACTCCATATCCATAGGATGGCGTTTGGGGTGGATCAGGATGCTTTCCGCACGGGTCAGTTTTACCTTCACCGGACGTTTCGTCAAATAAGCGATCATAGCGGCATGATGCTGCACTGTGACGTCCTCTTTTCCTCCGAATCCGCCCCCTACCAGCTTGTTTCGCACCTTTACTTTTTCTGCGGGAAGCCCCAAAAGGAGCATACATTCATGCTGGGTATCATACACGCCCTGGTCCGTGGAGTAAATGATCACCCCATCTTCACCGTCAGGAAGCGCCACCGCGCATTCCGGCTCTAAAAAAGCATGCTCTGTCCAGGGCGTATGGAATTTTTCGGAAAGAACATATTTGGAAGATGCGATGGCTCCTTCAGCGTCTCCCCGGTGTACATGCCAGTGAGCAAGAAGATTGCCGTCTTCGTGAACCTTGGGCGCATTCTCTTTCATTGCCTCGTAGGGATTTTTCACCATTTCAAGTTCTTCGTACTCTACCCGTATCCGCTTCTTTGCCTCTTCCACGATTTCAGGCGTCTCCGCCGCTACAAGGGCAATGGCGTCTCCCAGATAATGGGTGATCTTTCCCACAGGGATCATTCCATCCCAGTCCTGTTTTAAATGTCCTACCTTCACATCGCCGGGAATATCCGCCGCCGTATAGACAGCCACCACGCCGGGAAGCGCCTTTGCTTCTTCTGTATGGATAGCTTTTACAAGGGCCCTGGGATAAGCACTTCTAAGGGCGCTTCCGTAAATCATGCCCTCCACTTCCATGTCATCGGGGTATTCCCCATAACCTAAGACCTTTTCCCGCACATCCACTCTGGGCACACGCTCTCCTAATTTCCAGGCATATTCTTTTTCAGGTGGAAGACCTTCTCTTTTATACTTTCCTGCAAGCAAGATCCCATCTATGATCTTCTTATATCCAGTGCAGCGGCAGATATTGTTCTTTATAGCATCCGCCGCCTGTGCCCTGGTGGGATCCGGATTCTTATCCAAAAGCCCCTTGGCGCTGATCACCATGCCGGGAATACAGAAACCGCACTGTACGGCTCCTGCCTCCCCAAAAGCCCGGACAAAGATTTCTTTTTCTTCATCCGCAAGCCCTTCCACTGTGAGCACATGCTTTCCCTCAAGCCTGGAAAGTCTGGGAACGCAGGCTTTCGTAGGTTTTCCATCTATGAGCACATGGCAGGTTCCGCATGCACCCTCACTGCACCCATCCTTGACGGATTTCAGCTTGCACACATTCCGAAGAAAGGGGAGCAGCTTCATATCTTTTTCTTCCTGGTATTCTTTTCCGTTTACAAACAGGGTGTACATAAGCGAACCTCCTTTTTTCTATGCTGCCGGTCACTGCATGGCCGGTAATTATTTCATCAGCAGATACCCGTAGTCGTCGATCACTGCACAGATCAGTCTGCGAAGTCCCTCGTAAATCTCATCCTCTGGGTCGTCTGCCTTACAAACACTTATATTTCCTAAAAGACGTACTTTACATTCTTTTGTCTTCGGATCCAGCACGGTAAAGCCGTCGTTTTCGCTGTCCGCCATGTCGTCTTCTGTGGCAAAAAGAGTAAATTTATCTTTATAAGGCGCACTTGCATAAGGACAAAAACTCTTACAGTTTCCACATTCGTTGCACATGTAATCTACGTGGATGATCTGGTTCATTTCCATTCCTGGAACCTTAATGGAAATATTGGCTCTGTTAGGACATACGTCCACACAGTTTTCACAGATCTTATTACAGGTGAGGCATCTGTCGCTTTCCTTATCGGTCTCTTTGCTTTCCATAAGGATTCCTTTTTTGCCGAAACAGGTTTCTTCTTCCCCTGTAACCGGTGCGTCCTTCACCACTTCTTCGCCTAAAATAGCTTCCGCCGCAAGCTTGGCATCACGGATGGCTTCCACAATGGTAGCCGCTCCGCCGGCGCCGTCTCCTATAAGGTAAACGCCGGATACGCTGGACTCTAAAGTCTTGGCATTTAATTTTGCCTTTCCTCTTTCGTTTACATTTATGTCATTTGCCTGATAATACTCTGTAGGAACCTTTTCTCCCACTGCCACGATCACAGAATCTGCCGGAACCTCTTCGGTGTCTCCGGTTTCTGTTACACTGGCGCGGCCGGATGCGTCCATGGCTCCAAGCTCCATTTTCTTACAGATCAGTTTTCCGTCTGCAAGGCTTACCGGAGAAAGGAGTTCTTTAAATTCTACGCCGTCTTCCAGTACCTCTAAAAGCTCATCCTCTGCTGCCGGCATATACCGTTTGGTCCTTCTGTAAACCAAATATACATTTTCCACACCTTTGGTGCGTTTCGCAGCTCTGGCAGTATCCATGGCTGTATTTCCGCCGCCGATCACCACTACGTTCTTTCCAAGGTCTACGTTTCCGTCCTTTTGTTTATAATCCGCCAGGAATTTCAGGGCATTTATCGTCTCTCCTTTTTCCAGCTTTAAGGTGCCCGGTTTGCTTGCGCCTACAGCTACTACCACTGCGTCGAAGCCCTGTGCTTTTACCTGGGCCAAAGAAGCAACTTCTGTATTTGTCCGAATGTCAACACCCATCTTTTCTATAAAGGAAATGTCCTTTGCAATGGCATCTTCTGAAATCCGAAATCCCGGGATCACATAACGGATCACGCCGCCAAGAGCCGCCTCTTTTTCAAAGATCGTTACCGAAGCCCCTGCCCTTGCCAGGAAGTAAGCACAGGAAATACCAGCCGGACCGCCGCCGATGATGGCAACTTTCTTTCCATTCTTTTCTCCTGCCTTTATCTCTCCTATTACCTCATCGTATCCCTTTTCTGCCGCAAGCAGCTTGGTTCCACGGATATTCACCGGCTCCTCGTAGAAGTTACGGGTACATTTACTCATGCAGTTATGGGCACATAAGGTTCCTGTAATAAAGGGAAGGGCATTTTTCTCAAGGATAACGCGGAGCGCATCTGCGTACTTGCCTTCTCCTGCAAGCTTAATATAGCTGGTGATATCCTGATGGATAGGGCAGCCTTCGATACATGGAGCAAAGAAACAGTCTAAAAGAGGCACTTCCTTATCGTTTTTACGGTTTGGATTTGGTTTAATGCTCTTTACATGGTGAACGTCTGTCCTGGCATCTTCTGCAAGCTTCTCCAATGCTTCCACATCGATTCCAGTCCACTCTTTTACGCCCTTTTCCATAATCTTATCTGCCAGCTGGGAAAATCTCTGGTACCCGCCTGGTTTTAATAAAGTAGTCGCCATGGTCACCGGCCATACGCCGCAGCCGATGATCCGGTCGATGTTATAGTAATCTGCCCCGCCGGAATAAGCGATCCGAAGCTTTCCGTCAAACTCTCTGGACAATTTCGCTGCCAGGGAAATGGACAGAGGGAATAAAGATTTTCCTGACATATACATTTCTTCGCTTGGAAGTTCATTCCGGGTCACATCCACCGGGAAGGTATTGGTAATCTTTACTCCAAAGGCAAGACCCAGCTCCTCTGAAAGCGCGATCAGCCGTCTGAACATAGGAATAGCGTCCTCATACTGAAGATCATCCAGGAAATGGAAATCCCCAAATGCCATATAATCGTAGCCCATCTCATCCATGGTCTTTCGTGCAAATTCATAGCCCAAAAGAGTAGGATTGCATTTAATAAAGGTGTTCAGATGTTTTTCCTTAAACAGATGGTTGGCAATGCTTTCGATCTCATTTGGCGGACATCCGTGCAAAGTAGAGATCGTAGCGGAATTACAGATTTCTGCCGGGATGGCTTCTATATCCTCTCTGGTCACTTTTTCAAATTTATCCACATGGTCTAAAAGCCATTGTTTACATTCTTTAAAAATCTCTGTATTTTCCGCATGCATCATACTGTCAATAAAGCCGTTGACTTTCGGTTCCTTGATTCCTGCCAGGTCGTAGCCTACGGAAATGTTAAACTGGAATCCGTCTGCATCTCCAAGCCCGAACTCTTTGGCGATCACATGAAGGAGAAACCATGCCTTAATATACTCTCCCATTGCCTGGGGAACATAAAGCTCGGTAGACCATTCGCAGTTATAACATTCGTCCTCCGCCAGGATACAGGGGCGGTTAATGCAGGCTGCAAGATCCTCTCCGTCTACCTTCTGCACCGTCTTCAGTTCAAAGAAACGTGCCCCTGCAAAATAGGACGCTACAATATTCTGGGCAAGCTGGGTGTGAGGGCCTGCCGCTGGTCCTATGGGAGTCTCTAAGTTTCTTCCGAATATCTCCATTTTTTTAGAAGGATCTGCCATATATGGCCTATGGATCCCGAATACAGTCCCTCTTTTTTTCTTTTCTTCTAAAACCCAGTCCATAAGCTGTCCAAAGGACATACAGGTCATTTTTTCACTCATATCATTTCCTCCTGTTATTAGGGGCGGCTTTTTTGCCGCCCTGTCATATCCTGTTATCTGTTATCCTATCTTCCGCTGTTAATATCCTCTGCAAGTTCTTTTGCAGCCTGGCGGCAGTCTGCCATCATCTTTTCTTCATCGCATACCAGCACTTCCCGGTCTTTCATCAGAACTTTACCGTTACATACTGTAGTCATAACCATGCTGCCGTTGGTGCCGAACATCAGGTGGCCGTTTATGTTATTCTCATTCATAGGAGTAAGCGGATCATAGTCCACCACGATCACATCCGCTGCCGCTCCTTCTTTTAAAACGCCCAGAGGCTTCTTAAAATAGCGGTTTGCAATCTTTGCATTGCCTTCAAAAAGCATCTGCGGAACTTCGCCCCATGCTGCGTTTGGATCGCAGAGGTGATGCTTGTGAAGGACATTTGCTACCTTCCAGGATTCCACCATGTCATGGGTGTAGCCGTCTGTTCCCAGTCCGGTAAGCACGCCCTTATGCACAAGAGCCATGGTAGGAGGACATCCGCAGGCATTGCCCATATTTGACTCTGGATTATGGACTACCATCGTGTCTGTTTCCTTGATCAGATCCATCTCATGTTCATTAATATAAATACAGTGTCCTAAAAGTGTTTTCGGGCCAAGGATATTCCAGTCGTAAAGACGGTCCACGATCCGTTTTCCATGCTCCTTTAAGCACTGGTGAAGATCATAGATTCCTTCCGCCACATGGATATGGTATCCCACGCCCTCTGGTTTTAATTCGTTGCAAAGTTCCATCGTCTCATCGGAGATGGTAAAGGACGCGTGCATTCCCATCATAGCTGCCAGCATGTCGCTGTCATCTTTCTGGGCATGTTTAATAAAGTTTACATTTTCCATCACGGACTCTCTTGCCTTGTCCATGCCGTCCCGGTCGGAAATCTCATAGCAAAGGCAGGTACGGATGCCAAGATCCTTAGCCGCTTCTTCTATCGCGCTTAAAGAACCGGTAATATGTCCAAAGCTGGCGTGATGGTCAAATACAGTTGTCACACCATTTTTAATGGAATCGATATAAGTGGCATATGCAGAAAGCTTCGTCTGCTCTAAGGTTAAATGGCGGTCTATGGTCCACCACATCCCGTCTAAAATATCCAGAAAGCCTTTGGGATTATATCCTTTGATGCTCAGTCCCCTTGCAAAAGCGCTGTAGATATGCTCATGGGCGTTGATATATGCGGGCATGATTACCCCACCCTTGGCATCTATGTACTCTGCATCCGGATAGACCTTCTTTACCTCATCTGTTACCCCCACCATGGTAATGGTGTTACCATCCATTGCAACTGCGCCGTTTTCGATAAATGCGTTGGATGCGTCCCTTGTGATCATTCTCCCGTTTCCAATAATAAGCATATGGTATCCTCCTTTTGCTTGTAAATTTTTTCTAAACACACTAGGCTTTTTGCGTATTTTTTTGGGAATTTTATACTACCAATGTAGCATAATTCTCCGGGTATTTCAATAGCAAAATACAATTTTTTTGGCAATATCAAAAAATTTTTGAGATTACTTATCATCCTAATTCCTTCTTGCAGAAAGCAGATTTCATTGATACCATATATAAGATAAGGAATCTCCTTTTTGGCAGCCGCCGACGCACCTAATATCAATGACCAATCTTATTTATAAACTGGAGTGATAAATATGTATTACGAAAAGGGTAAACTGCACCAACCCTCCCTGGGGGCACAGATTGAAGACGAGCTGATGAAATATATCGTAAATGAACCCATCGCTATTGGAGAAAAAATCCCCAATGAATTTGAGCTGGCAGAAAAATTCAAAGTCGGACGAAGTACCATACGGGAGGCGGTGAAGGGTCTCGTCTCCAGAGGAATCCTGGACGTCCGCAGAGGCTCCGGCACTTATGTGATCAGTACCTGCGCGTTAGCGGAGGACCCTTTAGGTTTTTCTCAAATTGAGGATAAATATACTCTGGCTTTAGAACTGTTTGACGTGCGCCTTATGATCGAACCGGAAACCGCGGCTCTTGCCAGCAGAAAGGCCACCAAGGCCGAGCTGGAAGAATTGACGCGGCTGTGTCGTGAGACAGAGGACTTATACAAGCGGGGAGCGAATCACTTGCGGAAGGATATTGAGTTCCATACCTGCATTGCCAGATGCAGCAGAAATCAGGTGGTGGAACGGCTGATTCCGGTGATCAATACAGCTGTGCTTACCTTTGCCAATGTGACGCACCGGATTTTAATGGAGGAAACGTTAAGTTCTCATAGGGCCGTTTTGGAGGCGATCTTAAAGGGGGATGACGTGGGAGCCAGGTGCGCTATGATCATGCACCTTACCTATAATCGGCAGACGATTTTGAGGATGCTGGAGGAAGGCGTGAAGTAAAACGGAACCTGCATTTATGCAGGAAAGGGTTGCTTTGTATTTGCAAAGCCCTGAATCGCAGTATTTTTTATTAGATTAAATTTGGAGCAGGATAAAGATGAAACAGAGAATACTAATCGTTGAAGATGATCTTACAATACAAATACAATTAAAAAACCTCTTGGCAGGCAATGGATATGAGGTCCTGGCAGTTACCGATTTCGCAGAGGTGATCCAGCAGTTAAAAAACTTTGCCCCTCATTTGGTTCTGTTGGATATAAAATTGCCGGGAAACAGCGGCTTTGAAATTTGTTTGCAAATTCGAAGCTTCTCTAATATTCCTATAGTATTTGTGACAAGCAGCAGCACAGATATGGACGAATTGAACAGCATCATGCTGGGCGGGGACGCATTTATCACAAAGCCATATAACACAGCGATTTTGCTTGCAAAGATCGCATCCTTACTGCGGCGGGCGTATGCTTTTAGTCAAGCCGAAGTACTTTCATGGAATGGAGCAGACTTACATTTAGAGAGCAGTTTTCTGGAATACAATGGACAAAAAGCCGATCTGACGAAAAATGAGCTAAAAATACTCTACTATCTTTTTAAGAACGCAGGAAAAATATGTCCTCGCAGTGATATTGTGGATTTTCTTTGGGATAATCAGCTTTATGTAGATGACAACGCCCTAAGTGTGAATATGACCCGTATCCGTGAGAAACTGGCGTCCATTGGACTCTCCGGCTTTATTAAAACGAAACACAGGCAAGGGTACACATTATGAGCGGCAGACAATATCTGAAAAATCAACTGCCTGTCATTCTGGTCAATCTGCTGGGTATGCTTGCACTTGCCCTATTTTTAATCGCAAGCGGCAATACTCTTCAAACCATCCTATTCATCCTTGTTGTCTGGCTGATCGTCCTTGCTTCCTGTCTGCTGCTTTTTTATCTCTCCCGGAAAAAATATCTGGACAAATTACTGGATATGACGGAGCAGTTAGAAGAACGGTATTTGCTGCCGGAAATCATGCAGAAGCCGGAAAAAGCCGAGGAACAGGTATTCTATCAGATCATGAAGATGGCTGAAAAATCCATGCTGGAACGGATCGGACAGGTACAAAGGGAACGGAAAGAATATAAAGAATACATCGAACAATGGATACATGAAGTAAAAACGCCGATTACAGCTATGAAGCTGATCTGCGAAAATAACCGCTGTTCTTTTACCAGAGATTTAATGGCCGAGCTTGAAAACATCAACCGCTTTACAGAACAGGCTTTATACTACGCCCGCAGCGAGCATACAGAAAAGGATTATTCTATCCGGGAAATTGCCCTTAACAATGTGATACATGGAGCGATCGCAGATAACAAATATCTTTTGCGGCAAAACAATGTAGCCGTTACCGTAGAGGATACGGAGTACAGTATTTATTCAGACGATAAATGGCTGCGGTTTATTTTAGACCAGCTGATCAGCAATGCAGTAAAATACCGTGCATGTCAGCAGCCGGCTTTACATTTTTTCGCTGTAAAAGAAAAGGATAGAATCATCTTATCTGTTGAAGATAACGGCATAGGCATACCGGCGAGCGATTTATCCCGTATTTTTGAAAAAGGATTTACAGGACAGAACGGAAGGACGATCCACAGCTCTACCGGAATTGGCCTGTATCTATGCAAATGCCTTTGTGATAAGCTGGGAATAGGCATTTTTGCAAGTTCCGAAGGGAAGGGAACCACCATTTCTCTTTCCTTTCGTATAAACGATTTTGTGACCGGGGTGCAGGGCTCATAGGCTCTGCACTTCTTACGTTTTTGTAAGAACTGCGTAAGAAAACTTAATACAAAAAGCCAGGAATACAGCTTACAATAAAAGCAGGAAAGATTTAGAAAGGCAGGGGAACACATGGAACCTATTTTGAAATTGGAGCATATCCAAAAATATTACGGCAGCGAGGGAAACATCACAAAAGCCATTCAGGATATTAGCTTTTCCGTAAAAGCAGGCGAATTTCTGGGAATTATGGGAGCGTCCGGCTCCGGGAAAACAACGCTGCTCAACTGTATTTCTACTATTGACACAGTAAGCGCAGGCCACATCTATTTGGAGGGGACAGACATTACAGAGATAAAACCGAAATCTCTTGCCCGCTTTCGCCGGGAGAATTTAGGGTTTGTGTTTCAGGACTTCAATCTGCTGGACACCCTGACGATCTCTGAAAACATCGCCTTGGCGTTAGCGATCAACAAGACCCCAGTGAAAGAAGTGGAGCCTTGTATTATGAATATTGCCGAAAAATTAAACATCCGTGATATTCTGAACAAATATCCCTATCAAGTGTCCGGGGGCCAGAAGCAGCGCTGTGCCTGCGCCAGAGCCATCATCAACCTTCCAAAGCTGCTTTTGGCTGATGAGCCCACAGGTGCACTGGACAGTCATTCCTCTCAAATGCTTCTCTCCACAATACAAAGTATCAATGAGCAGATGGGAGCAACCATTCTCATGGTAACACATGACGCTTTCACGGCCAGCTATGCGAACCGTATTCTCTTTTTACAGGACGGAGAGATTTTTACAGAATTGCATAAGGGAAACAACAGCCGGAGTGCTTTTTTCCATAAGATCCTGAATGTCCTTACCATGATCGGAGGGGGACAAAGCCATGTATGCTAAACTTGTTTTAAGAAATGCGAAGCGGTCTGTCAAAGACTATCTGGTTTATATCGTAACCTTGACAATCTGCGTCACACTCTTTTATTCATTCCTGTCCATTTCCAGCAGCTGCTATCAGCCGGATATAGGGAGTGAATACAATTTTACGGTATTAAGTGACGGGATGAAAGTTGCTATTTGTGTGATCACCCTCTTTCTGCTGTTTCTGATACGGTTTGTCAACAACTATATGCTGCGGCGCAAACAAAAGGAATTTGCGGTTCAATCCATCATGGGAATGGAACAGAAAACCGTTGGCAGGCTGTTTTTTGCGGAAACTTTTGTAATGGGGATGCTTTCGATTGCCATAGGAATTTTCCTCGGAGTGTTCTGTTCCCAGTTCATTACGGCAATGCTGCTGACTTCTTACGGGAAAAGCTATGAACTGACATGGACATTGTTTCCCGATACCGTTCTGCTGACGGTGAGCTTCTTTGTTTTAAGTTTTCTTGTGGTAGGGCTATTTAACACCCGTACTATTCGGAAAACCAAAATCATTGATATGCTTGCAGCAGACCGGGAAAATGATCCCGCACTGAAAAAAAGCCGTTGGATTGTAATTGCAGCTATTTTATTTGAACTGTTGACGGTATGGATGTGTGTGACTGGAATACAAAAGGTCCTGTTCTATTATGACAGCCGTTTTGCCCTGCCGGTTCAGATCATGTTCTGGGGCAGC
>CALIZJ010000003.1 GCA_938028845.1 uncultured Blautia sp. | reverse complement strand
GGAGAGCGTACCGGAAATGTAGATATCGTTACTTTAGGAATGAACATGTATTCCCAGGGAGTGGATCCGAAACTTGATTTTTCCAATATGCCCCATATCTGTGAGGTTTATGAGAAATGCACAGGCATGCAGGTGGGCGAGAGAAGTCCCTACAGCGGAGCTCTTGTGTTTGCCGCCTTTTCCGGTTCCCACCAGGATGCCATTGCCAAGGGCATGCACTGGAGAGAAGAAAAGGATCCAAACCACTGGAACGTACCGTATCTGCCGATCGATCCTACAGATGTGGGACGCAACTACGACGCAGATGTGATCCGTATCAACAGCCAGTCAGGCAAGGGCGGCGTAGGTTATATCCTTGAGACAAAATACGGTCTGAACCTTCCTGCGAAAATGCGTGAAGCTATGGGATATGCAGCAAAAGCAGTATCCGACCATAAACATAAAGAGCTTCTGCCGGATGAGATTTTTGCCCTGTTTAAAAAGACCTTTGAGAATGTGGTGGAGCCATACAGCATCAAGGACGTACATTTCCAGCAGAAAGAGGGCGGCATCGTCACACAGGTGACCTCCAGCTTCCGGGGAAAGACCATTACTACAGAAGCTTCCGGAAACGGACGTCTGAATGCGGTAAGCAATGCGCTTAAGAAAGCATACGAATTAAAATACGATCTTATCACCTACCAGGAACACGCACTGGAGCAGAGTTCCAGCTCCAAGGCTATCGCTTATGTAGGAATACGTAAGCCGGACGGAAGCCTTTCCTGGGGAGCAGGCGTGGACCCGGATATTATCCGTGCCTCCATCGACGCTCTTGTGACAGCTATCAATAACAGATAAACCTTTTAAAGCAGACCGGCAGGCAATATGGGAGGAATTTGACATGAAACAGATTTCGGGAAATAAATTACTTGTAAAGGCGCTGAAAGAAGAAGGAGTAGAGGTACTTTTCGGTTACCCCGGCGCCTGTACCATTGATTTAAGCGACGAGCTATATAAACAGGATGCAGTGAAAATAATATTGCCAAGACATGAGCAGGCCCTTGTCCATGAGGCGGACGCCTATGCCAGAACCACAGGAAAGGTAGGAGTGTGCCTGGTCACCAGCGGTCCAGGCGCCACAAACCTTGTAACAGGCCTTGCCACTGCCAATTACGACAGTGTTCCTTTGGTCTGTTTTACCGGGCAGGTTGCCAGGCATTTGATCGGAAACGATGCCTTTCAGGAGGTAGACATCGTGGGCATTACCCGGAGCATAACCAAGTATGGGGTAACGGTGCGCAGAAGAGAAGACCTGGGACGTATTATTAAGGAAGCTTTTTACATTGCAAGAACAGGCCGTCCGGGCCCGGTGCTTATCGACCTTCCCAAGGATGTGATGGCGGAGCTGGGAAGCGCAGATTACCCTGAAAAAGTAAATATCCGCGGCTATAAGCCCTGTACAGGCGTACATATGGGGCAGCTGAAAAAAGCCATAAAGATGCTGCATAACGCAAAACGCCCGCTTTTCCTGGCAGGAGGCGGTGTGAATATCGCCCATGCAAACGACGTTTTTACAAAAGTGGCAGAGAAGACAGGCGTTCCTGTGATCACTACGATCATGGGACGGGGTGCCATCTCCACAGACCATCCTCTGTTTATGGGAAATCTGGGTATGCATGGTGCCTACGCGGCAAATATGGCTGTAAGTGAATGTGACCTGCTTTTTTCCATAGGAACACGATTTAATGACAGGATCACCGGCAAACTTCACGCTTTTGCCCCAAAGGCACAGATCGTCCATATTGACATTGACACTGCGTCTATTTCCAGAAATATCCAGGTTCATGTGCCCATTGTAGCAGATGCCAGGGAAGCCCTGTTAAAAATGGATGAATATGTACAGCCCTGTAATACGGAAAAATGGATCGAGACCATTAAGGGCTGGAAAGAAGAACACCCTCTGACCATGCGTAAGACAAACGCGCTCAGCCCTATGGATATCATTCAGGAGATGAACCAGGCATTTGAAGAAGCCATTATCGTTACGGATGTAGGGCAGCATCAGATGCTGGTAGCCCAGTACGCACAGATCACAGAGAAAAAACAGCTGGTTCTCTCAGGCGGTCTTGGCACTATGGGCTATGGATTTCCGGGAGGCATAGGAGCAAAGATCGGTAATCCAAAGAAGCCCGTCATCGTAATATCCGGAGACGGAGGCATGCAGATGAACATCCAGGAGTTTGCCACTGCAGTACTGGAAGAACTGCCGGTTATTGTCTGTGTATTTAATAATGAATATCTGGGAATGGTACGTCAGTGGCAGAAACTTTTCTATGGGAAACGTTATGCCATGACAAATTTAAAAGCAGGCGCACTTTCCCGGCGTACCAACGGAGAGGAATACCCGGAATATACCCCGGATTTTGTAAAGCTTGCAGAAAGCTATGGGGCAAAGGGCATGCGCGTGACGAAAAAGGAAGAGATCGCCGAAGCCTTTGCAAAAGCAAAAGAAAACACAACCGTACCCACGCTGATCGAATTTATCATCAGCCCGGAGGAGATGGTTTACCCGATGATCCGGCCGGGAGGAACCTTGGAAGATATGATCTTGGATTGTTAGGAGGGGTCACATGGATAAAGGAATTAAAAAAAGATGGATTTCATTGTATGTAGAGAACCAGGTGGGCGTGCTGTCTAAGATATCCGGGCTTTTTTCCGGAAAATCTTATAATCTGGACAGCCTTACCGTAGGAACCACAGAAGACCCCACCGTATCCCGTATGACCATTGCTACGGTAAGTGACGACGAAACCTTTGAGCAGATCAAAAAGCAGCTGAACCGCATGGTAGAAGTGATCAAAGTGATTGATTTTACTGATATTTTCGTGCGCATGAAAGAAATCCTTTATGTAAAGGTAAGAGGATGCTCTATGGAAGATAAGATTTCCCTCTTTCAGATAGCGGAAACCTTTAAGGCAAAGGTGATCGATTACGGCCGGGACAGCCTTCTTTTGGAATTTGTCCAGACCGCTACGAAAAATGACGCGGTGGTAAAGCTTATGAAGGATGAATTTAAAAATATCGAAGTGGTCCGGGGCGGAAGCGTAGGGATCGAATCCATCAGCATAATGGAAAGGTAAAGGGTCGTCCTGCAGGAAGAAAAGACTTTCTGCAGGGCGTTTTTTGCGAAACGTCAAAGCTGCGGCATATTTTTACACGCCGGGACATCACCTGACAAAATGTAAAAAACAGACGCGGGAAATGTCAGTTTAGAAAGAAAGATTTCCGGGGAATCTCCTTGACGGAAAGGAGGAACTTGTCTATAATCTAATTAGTAAATCCGTTAGACAGATGCGGCGGATCATTAGACGTGACTGGGGAGAAACGTCTGAAATAAGGGGACATACACAAGATAGAACACCTTCTTTGGGCTCTTTTTGAAGGGAAGGCGGGATATGTTGGTATCGTCCTTTTTTGTTTGGAAATTTCCGAATCACAGAAACTTTAACCCAATCAGGGAAGTCCCCTGGCTGCGGGAAGCCACTTTATTATTTATAAAAAATTTCTGTGTAGAAAAGGATTTCTTGTATTCTGCATATTAAAATATGGCCAGAATATGGCAGAAATACAAAAAATGACTTGACATATCTACCTTTATTAAATATAATTTTCCTATACATTACAAAAATATTACAAAAACCAAAACAAAAGAAAAAGAAACATAATAAAAATAGATCGGAAGAGCGTCGTGTAGGG
>CALIZJ010000002.1 GCA_938028845.1 uncultured Blautia sp. | reverse complement strand
TAAAAATAATATCTGCTTTTTCTGGAATATCTTCTGCAAAAACAAAATCTCCTATCGTTTTCATAAATTCATCCAACATAACTGTACCTTTCTGTTCATTTGTATTTTTAGGTATCATTGCCGAGGACTGTGCCCTACACATCATTTATAAAGATTATACCATTTTTCAGTTCATTTCGTCACGATCAATGTACTATAGCCATCCTCCCTCAGCCGCTGTTCCATACGGATGGCATTTCCAAGCTGTTGATATGCTCCCACCTGTACCTTAAAAAGATCTCCATCCCACAGTATATATGCAGGATAACCACGGTCTAATAATTGGTACAATAATCTATCTGCATTTTCACGGTTTCGAAATGCTCCTGTCTGTACCCGGTAATATAACGGATTTTCTGCGTCTGTTTCATCCAGCGTTCCAAGTATGGCATCTGCAATTGCCTGTGGGATATCCTGCTTCTTTTCATCATAAAGGGTATTGTCTTTTTCTGAATTAATAAAACCTGTTTCTATCAAAAGTGCGGGCATCTTTGTTTTTCTGAGTACGACCAGTCCCGGCCGCTTTTGAACACCAATCTCCCGAAAGCCCAATTCTCCTAAAGCGCCTACAATATTCTGTGCCATCTTATACTTTATACCGCTTTTATTATATACCAGAACCTCCACTCCCTGATATTGATTAGCTTGGGGACTGCTATTCCTGTGAAAAGAAATAAAATAATCCACATCCGCTTCATTTGCCTGTTTTGCCCGTTCAAACGGCGTAAGATATTCATCCTCTGTTCTTGTATATAAAACCTTTACCCCGTTCTTTTCCAGAATTTCTCCTACTGCCTTTGTAAGTGAAAGATTATCATCCTTTTCCTGTCTGCCTTTATAAACTGCGCCAGGGTCTGAACCTCCATGACCGGCGTCCAACATAATCGAATAAGCCATTTCTTTTCTATCCTTTTATCTTCTCTCTATAAAATATGCAGAAATTGCCATCAGGCCACATGTCCGTTGAAATGGAAAATTCATGTATAATCCTTATTTCTTGCATATGTGATTTTTTATTCTCCCATATACATTTTTTTATTTCCCGCCTTGACTTTGCAACTTTAAAGCGTTATACTGCTACATTATAAATAAACACTCTCCTTATATCAATTTCGTAACAATTCAGTACCCTCACGGATAATTCCTACTGAATAGTTACTTAATTTCTGAAAATGCAAATGCAGTATCAAAACCAGTACATTTTCAAATAGGAGAATATAGTTTAAATACAATTCGAGGAGGATACAAAGTTATGAAAAAACAGGTTTTAGCCGTGTCACTGGCCAGCTTAATGTCAATCGGAACCATAGGCAGTGTTACCGCTGTCAACGCAGAAGAAAGTGACAAAACATACACCGTAGGTATTTGCCAGCTTGTTCAGCACGAAGCATTAGATGCAGCAACACAGGGATTTAAGGACGCCCTTACAGATGCTCTTGGCGATGCCGTAACTTTTGAAGAAAAAAATGCACAGGGTGATTCCAATACTTGTTCTACGATTATCAATGGTCTGGTATCAGACAATGTAGACCTGATCCTTGCCAATGCAACTGCGTCCCTGCAGGCTGCCGCAGCAGGCACTACTGATATCCCGATTCTTGGAACCGCTGTTACAGATTACGGCGTTGCTCTTGAAATTGATGATTTTGACGGTACAGTAGGTGGAAATATTTCCGGTACGTCTGATCTTGCTCCGCTGGATCAGCAGGCAGCTATGCTGAATGAACTTTTCCCGGATGCAAAAACTGTAGGACTGCTGTACTGTTCTGCAGAAGCAAACTCCCAGTATCAGGTTGATACAGTAAAAGCAGCCCTTGAAGATCTTGGTTATACATGCTCTGATTATGCATTCTCTGATTCCAACGACCTTGCTTCTGTTGCTACATCTGCCGCATCTGACAGTGATGTGATCTATGTTCCAACAGATAACACAGTAGCTTCTAATACAGAGATCATCAACAATATCTGCAGTGCAGAAAAGGTTCCTGTAATCGCAGGTGAAGAAGGTATCTGCCAGGGATGTGGTGTTGCTACTCTTTCTATCAGCTACTATGATCTTGGAAAAGCTACTGGCGAAATGGCGGTTCGTATCTTGAAGGACGGTGAAGACATTTCTACTATGCCCATCGAATATGCACCAAACTTTACAAAAGAATACAATCCAACCATCTGTAAAGACCTTGGCATTGAAATTCCGGATGATTACAAAGCAATTGAAGAATGATCAGAAAATAACTTAAATTCAAGAATAATATTAATTTCATGCACTATCAGCGGACAGCGGGAAAGGAAAATACCTCTCTCGCTTTTCGCTGTATTAACAGGAGGAATACAATCATGCAAATTATGAACTTAATCCAGGCTCTCCCCGGAGCTGCTGCCCAGGGACTGATCTGGGGAATCATGGCAATTGGCGTTTATCTTACCTTTCGGGTACTTGACATTGCCGACCTGACTGTAGACGGTACCATGTGTACCGGAGGAGCCGTATGTATTATGATGATGCTGAACGGCCACAACGTATGGATTTCCCTTCTTGTTGCCACTCTTGCAGGTATGGCAGCCGGTTTGCTTACAGGTGTTTTCCATACATTTATGGGTATTCCTGCAATCCTTGCTGGAATCCTTACACAGCTTTCCCTTTATTCTGTCAACTTAAAGATCATGGGAAAAGCCAATCAGGCAATCAATGTTGACAAATATAACATTCTTGTTTCCCTTCGCCGGATCAAAAATGTTCCTATCACCCAGAATACAATTCTGATCGTTGCCCTTTTTATTATCGTTGTGATCGCTGTATTGTACTGGTTTTTCGGAACTGAGCTTGGATGCTCTCTTCGCGCTACCGGCTGCAATGCCAATATGTCCCGGGCACAGGGAATCAATACTAATTTCTGCAAGGTACTTGGACTGATGATTTCAAACGGACTGGTTGCACTTTCCAGTGCCCTTCTTGCTCAGTATCAGGGATTTGCAGATGTAAATATGGGACGTGGTGCCATCGTTATCGGTCTTGCAGCTGT
>CALIZJ010000001.1 GCA_938028845.1 uncultured Blautia sp. | reverse complement strand
AGACGTGTGCTCTTCCGATCTAATACTCGTAATCCTTTTTCCTGGAACACATCCACGATTCCGCCCACCAAAGGATCGTCCATTCCGATAATCGTCAGGTCAATGGCCTTCTCCTGGGCGAAATCTGCCAGGCGCCCAAATTCCATGGCGCCGATGTCCACACATTCTGCATACTGGGCAATCCCTGCATTTCCGGGGGCACAGTAAATCTTATCTACCTTTTCGCTTTTCGCAGCGCTCCATGCGATGGCATGTTCCCTGCCGCCGCTGCCTACAATCAATACTTTCATTCTTTCCTCCTCTTGACACTCCTTCTGCGTCATCCGGGTATATTGGAAATCTGTCTGCTGACTTCCTGCTTCTTATGGGATTTTCACCTTACGCTTTTATAAATACTTTGCCGTCTGTAACCGTCACCTTGTCATTGGCGATCAGATCAATGGCTTTGGGAAGAATGACCCATTCCGCCTGCTCCATCACACGGCGCTGCAGTGTCTTAGGGGTATCTCCCTCCTGCACCTCTACTGCCTTCTGCAAAAGAATAGGGCCGGTATCTGTGCCGGCATCTACAAAGTGTACCGTAGCTCCCGTCACTTTTACGCCCCTCTCCAGGGCCCCTTCATGTACGTGAAGCCCGTAGTAGCCCACGCCGCAGAAGGATGGAATCAGGGATGGATGTATGTTAATGATCTTATTTGGATAAGCCTCCACGATCGAAGGGGGAATCGCCACAAGAAAGCCGGCAAGAACGACCAGATCCACCTGATTTTCTTTAAGGCAGTCCAAAAGCACCCCATGAAAAGCCTCCCGGTCAGGAAACTGGCGGGGGGAAATACAGATTCCTTTTACGCCATGCTTTTTTGCCCGTTCCAATGCGTAAGCTCCCTGGTTATTGCTGATCACTACTTCCACCTTTGCATTTGTGATGCTGCCCTTTTCTATGGAATCCAGGATCGCCTGGAGATTTGTCCCTCCGCCGGATACCAGAACGCCAAGCTTTAACATAAGGTCACTCCTTTTTCACCAGCCTCGATCTGGCCAACCACATAAGGCGTCTCTCCTGCCGCTTCAATAGCTTTCATTGTCTTTTCCACATCAGCCGGATCTACTGCCAGAACCATGCCAAGACCCATATTGTAGGTATTGTACATCATCTTTTCCTCAATGCCCCCCTGCTTTGCCAAAAGCTTGAAGATCGGAAGGACCGGATAGCTGTCTTTTTTCACTACAGCCCTTGTGCCTTCCTTTAACATACGGGGAATGTTTTCGTAAAAGCCGCCGCCTGTGATATGGCTGCATCCATGAATGGAAACGCCTGCCTCTTTTATACTCTTTAACGCCTTTACATAAATCTTAGTAGGAGCAAGCAGCGCCTCTCCAAGAGTTGTCTGCAGCTCTTCATAATAAGTATCTAAGGATTCCTTCGTCATCTCAAAAACTTTACGCACCAGAGAAAAGCCATTGCTGTGTACGCCGGAGGATGCCATTCCTATCAGTACGTCTCCCGCGGTCACAGCTTCCCCGGTAATTAAGTTCTTTTTATCTACCACACCTACGGCAAAGCCGGCAAGATCGTATTCGTCAACTGGATAAAAGCCTGGCATCTCTGCGGTTTCTCCGCCGATCAGCGCAGCACCTGACTGACAGCAGCCTTCTGCCACACCTTTTACGATCTCAGCGATCTTTTCCGGATAATTTTTTCCGCAGGCAATATAATCCAGGAAAAATAAAGGTTCCCCTCCTGCGCAGGCAATATCGTTCACACACATGGCAACACAGTCGATTCCAACAGTATCATGCTTATCCATAAGGAAGGCCAGCTTAAGCTTCGTGCCCACACCGTCTGTACCGGAAACCAGGGTAGGCTCCTCCATCTCCTTAAAAGCACTCATGGAAAACGCTCCGGAGAATCCTCCGATTCCCCCAAGCACTTCCGGTCTCATGGTTTTTGCAATGTGCTGTTTCATAAGCTCCACTGACTTATATCCCGCTTCAATATCCACACCAGCATTCTTGTAATCCATAACGTCCTCCCAATTAATATTCTTTATATCCTACTTCCTGTAATCTTGCGTCTTTCGCCTCAACCTGTTCCTTTAATTCCTGGCTGTATGCTTTCAGCTTCGCCAAAAGCTCCTCATCTGAGGTAGCAAGGATCTTCGCCGCCAAAAGGCCCGCATTGGCGCCGCCGTTAATGGCTACCGTAGCCACAGGTATGCCGGAGGGCATCTGCACGATCGAGTAAAGGGAATCTCTTCCTCCCAGGGATGTAGTGTGCATAGGAATTCCAATAACAGGCATAGGGAAGATGGCCGCGCACATACCTGGCAGATGGGCTGCCATTCCAGCACCGGCAATGATCACCTTAAATCCTTTTTCTTCCGCAGTTTTTGCATACTCAAAAAATACATCCGGTTCTCTGTGGGCTGAAATGATCTTCATCTCAAAATCAATCCCAAGTTTTTCCAGAACCTCTGCCGCTTTTTTCATAACCGGCATATCTGAATCACTACCCATTACAATTCCTACTTTTGCCATAGCTTTTCTCCTTTTTGTTTAATATGATGAATTTTCCCGCCATTTGGCGTTTTTACTGCTCCATCCGGGCAGATTTGGCATTTTCTTACCAAATCATGCTCTCTAACCGTAGATTCTACTAAGATTCCCTTTTTCTGTCAATATGGTTCCGTATTACTTTACGGAACATTTTTCATCTCCTGAAAGGGAAGATTTAATTCCTCCGTTCCCGGAAGGACAAAACGTCCGTCTTCGATAATGGAAACCATGTCTCCCTCATCGTCGATCACACGGATGCTGCCAAGTTCTTCATAAGGAATGGTAATATCCGTATGGCATCCATAATAGGCGAGACTTAAATCCTCCTTACGGAGACTGGAAATCTCATTGTCCCTGGCAATGATCTCCCTGCCGTCAGGATTAAAGACCGGCGTATCCTCCGCCCAGCTGTAACAGGTATCGCCTACAGCAAAATGCGGTCCCATTTTTTCTGCGATAAGAATGGGAAGCTTATCTGCAATGGCAAACTTCTGCGCTGCCACATAGGCTGTGGTGTTTGTCCCGATGGCAAACTCACCCATAGGGATTTTTTCATGATGGTGAAGAATATTGTCCTCTATATATTTCCGGTTTTCCTCTTCTGTTTCAAAATTGCTGCAGGTGTAATCGATCACCTGTCCGCAGTCAAATACCAGTTTCAGATCTTTAAACTGCAGGCCGTTTAAATAAACCTTTTTTACATGAAGGATACCGCCTGTACCTGCAAGAACCGGGGAGGTAAAGACTTCGCCTACAGGAATATTTACGTCTGCCACACAGTTTTCAAAGTTTGTCTGTTTTTTCGGGTCTGTAAGCGTGTGAAGATGAATGAGAAGATCCGTCTCATTTCCATCCTTTCCCTTAACTTCCACCCACTCGCAGGTATCCAGGGTCTCTATGATGGTCTGCTGGATCCGCTCATACAGCTTATAGTCTAAGGTATTGATCTTTACGATTTCCTTAAAGATCTCCGGGAAATCCCCTCCGATTTCCGGTACCGGATAGGCAATAATGGTAAAGCTTCTCTCGTCCCCCTTGATATACCGGTTCACGATCTGTCCGGACTCATTATACATCTCTACCATAAGCTTTTGCTGGGCTTCGCTTAACGCCCAGGCTTCTTTCTTACTTTCCGGAGAAAAAGGCGCTTCCCCAAAGGTTTCGATGCACGCCGGGCCTCCGTGGACGTCCGCCAGCTCTTTATGCTTTTCGTATGCGGTCTGCAGGGCACGCAGTTTTTTCTTAACAAAATCTCCGTCTAAGAACAAAGCGCAGTCCTGACGATGGTCGTAATCGTACTGAGGATTGGGATTTCCTCCTGTGTAGCCTACTCTTGCCTGTCCTTTTTTATTTACAATGTGGGTGGCATGGCGGTAGATCACAGGCTGAAGCCCCATCTCCTGGAACTGATAGACCGCAGCCCTTACCATCCGTTCAAAGCCTAACTGGTAGCGGATATTCACCGTCTTTTTCTTGGTAATATCCTTCCTGCCGTTAATAAAGCCGATCCTATACCCTTCCGTGTAGGTGCGTGCCATACTGTCGATTTCTTCCTGGGAGAGCGTATTCAAAAACTGTGCAACGCCCTTTTCGTTTTCAGACACGAACTCTCCGTACCAGTACAGATATCTCAGGTCAGAGAGATCCGCTTTCATAATGATAGCAAGGGCAAAATCCTGTTCTGGATCTATTCCTTCTAAAGTCCTCTGTTCTACCATATCCTGGCAGTAGTCATTTACATAGGAGCATAAAATTTCCCGCACAGTCTTTACGTCCGGGAGCTCTTCTGCGCAAAATTCCGTATATATTTCCAGGAACAACTCCATTAAAACCAGAAGATCCCACCATTTTTTTTCAAAAGCATAGGGAACGGCTCCCCGAAGCTCCCCGTACAAAAAGGTAAATACCTGTCCGTATTCTCCTAATTTTTCCCCTGCATAGGCAGGGTTCCCATATGAAGTCTCATAATTGACAGGAAAAAGCTCCTGATAAAACTCCTGGTTCCACTTTGTCAGCTCTTTTAGATCCATTTTGCGGATGTCTGCTTCCATCACTTCTGCTGCCTTAAGCAAAAACTCCGCCGTATGCTGGAAAAAGTCCAGAAAAGGAGCTTTTACTTCCGTCTCGTTTTTAATCTCATTGATCCTTTCTTTTGCCAGCGTATACCGTTCCATAATCCATTCGTCCACTGTCATTGTCTCCATTTCTCTCTTTTATTTTCTCTTTCATTTGCTCATATCATCAATAATATGGCCTTTTTCCACATGTTTTTCAATAAGGGATTCCATGTATTCCCAGATGGCTTGTGAACCTTCCTTTGTGTGCTGGTTCCTTTTATAAATCTGGCTTTTTCTTACCTGGTGCTCTGCCCAGCTTTTTCCGTCTGTGGCATCGTTTAAAAAAAGGGGCTGGCTGTTATCCAGCATGTGGGCATATTTTGCCTCCGGCGTTTCATACGCCTCAAATTCCTCCCACAGCTCTCTAAGCCATTTCCCCTGGTCTGAAGGCAAAAGCCCGAAAATACGGTCCGCCGCCTTTGTCTCACGCTCTCTTTTCGTAGCTGCGCCCGCTTCGTCGTAAGCATAGGTATCCCCTGCATCAATCTCCACAAGATCGTGGATGAGCACCATAGGCACCACTTTGGACAAATCTACATCCTCCTGGGCGTATTCCTTTAAAAGAACTGCCATAAGCGCCAGATGCCAGGAATGCTCTGCATCGTTCTCTTTTCGTTTCCCATCAGATAGATAGGTCTGTCTTACAATGTTTTTTACTTTATCCACTTCCAGGATAAACTCCATCTGTTTTTTTAATCTGTCCATCTTTTACACCCCCATTAAAAAGAAGCAGAGCCAGCCCACCATCAAGATCCCATTTACAATGGAGCCTATAATGCTTGTTCTATGCGTACGTTTTTCCTCGGAAAAACTTACAAGCCCCATTATGAAGCCATAAATAGACAGCAAAGCAGCAAACAGGCTGATGCCGCCTACTACAAATCCATAACTGCCCTCCAGAAAAAACGCAGTCAGCACCGCCGCCCCAAAAAGTACAAAAGAGGCAATGGCGAGCCCCACGGAAAGTTTTCCTTTGGCAGCCTCTTTTTTCTTTGCAAACGCATATCTATATCTTCTTGCCATAATATTTTCTCCTCAGGTAATCGCAGACTGCAAAAGCAAAATAGCCCAGCGCTGCGCCAAGCGTATTTAAGATCAGATCATCCACGTCAAAGCATCCCACCCTGGTCACAAGCTGGATCGTCTCCACGCAGAGACTTAAGCCGAATCCGGAGAGTATGATCAAAAAGCCGCTTCGAAGTCCGCGGTGGATCACCGGAAGAATAAATCCGTAAGGAATGAATCCCAGGACATTTCCGATTATATTTGTAAAAAGAGCAAATACCCCTAATTGTTCTCTGTACGTCCAAAATCTTCTGATTTCCACAAAGGGAATCAGATTATACCGGTACTCCCTCTCTGCCTCCGCTACCCGTCCGTAGCCTTCTGAAAAGAAAAGCAGATACATAAGAAGCAGTACATAGATCACAAACAGAATAACTCCCGTTTTTTTGATGATACATTTTGTTTCTTTCTTCAAAATTCTCCCCTATTTCAAGCCGTCCAGAAGCCACAGGGAAATTCCTGTGGCTTCTGGACCGTTTTTATAACAATATATCTGTTTTTCTTTTTATGAGCTTTGCGCCATTGACGATCATAAGGATTCCTGCAACAATTCCTGTCACAAGAACAATAATACCAAGTGCAAGATTGCACGCTCCGGACTTGGACATGGTTTTATAAATCTTTTCATTCATGTACCGATCCTCCTTTATGGTTATTCTGCTCCATATTGCTGGTAATATGCGTCAATCGCTGCTTTCAGCCCATCATCAATGATCACTTTCCCCTTATATTCTTTGTTATAAAGATGTTCCACCACTTCCGCCATGGTGACAATGGCAGTGGTGCGAAGGCCATAAGTCTCCTCTATCTCTTTTAACGCGCTCTTCGTGCCCTGACCCCGCTCCATGCGGTCCACAGATACTACTAAGCCGATGGGCTCTACATCTCCCTGTGCCTTAATGATCGGAAGGGTCTCCTGAATGGAAGTTCCTGCTGTGGTCACATCCTCGATAATGACTACCTTATCTCCATCCTCGATAGGGCTTCCCAAAAGAATTCCTTTGTCCCCGTGATCCTTTACTTCCTTACGGTTGGAACAGTAACGGATATCCTTTCCGTATTCTTCGCTGATCGCCATAGTGGCTGCCACAGTAAGGGGAATCCCTTTATAAGCCGGTCCAAATAATACGTCAAAATCCAAACCGAACTTGCTCTCAATGGCTTTCGCATAATACTGTCCAAGCTTCCGCAGCTGAGCGCCTGTACGGTAGAATCCGGTATTTACGAAAAATGGGGTCTTTCTCCCGGACTTTGTAACAAAATCTCCAAACTTCAGTACATTGCAGTCGATCATAAATTCGATAAATTCTTTCTTATACTGCTCCATATTCCTAAAACCTCCTGTATTTATGGGCTTTATCCCTAATTTTTTTCTCTGTGTTCTTATATTAAACAGCCTTACACCAAAACTTTTCCTTACAATTCTACCATAAGTTTTCTACATTTTCAATTAAGGAATCCGGTTCATGGATTCTTTTTCCATTTCTTAAAAATCAGTGTGCCGTGGGACACACTCTCTCCTAAGGGCGGCTGCACCAGGAGCCATATTCCTTTAACATAAAAAACCAGCGGCACTTACGCCCTCTTCTAAAGGGGGCCGTTAAGTAAATGACGCCGGTTTTCTTTCCGGTTATTCCTTCATATTCTCTTCCCAAAAATCTACCGCATTGTCGATCCAGCCTTCCGCCACTGTTCCCTCGCCCAGACCGAAACCGTGGGGCAGGCCGTCAAAGACTTCTATCTTTGTGGGCGTGCCGTTTTCCTGTATCCTGGTGATGTAATCTTCCACCGTCCGGTAATAGGCGATTCCGTCGCTGGTTCCCACACAGGCATAGGTAGGCGGCTCATTTCCTGTCACATCGGAAAGTCCCGTATACTCCATAACCACTGCTGCCGGAGCCGGATACTCCTCTTCTCCAAATTCCGCCGTCCCATAGGACCCCAGCCAGGCGGCCATTCTCGCCCCTGCTGATCCGCCCCAGAGGGAATAATCTGTCACATCCACCTCCAGCTCCTCCTGGTTCTCGAAAATAAAGGCAATCGCTCTTGCCAGATCCTCACAGGCAGTCTGCGCACCTGGGCGGTAAATCAAAGCAAAGGCATTGTAGCCTTTTTTTGACAGCTCCAATGCATGAGGAAAACTGTCATGCATAGCGGCCACATAGGCAAAGCCGCCTCCTGCGTTTACCACCGCAAATTTTTCTCCCGGATCTCCCCGAAAGAAAAACAGCCCTGTATTTTCTTTATCCGGGTCCTCCGCTTTTTCTTCCTCTGTATAAATATCATAAAAAATTTGTTCCCCGGCCTCTGCCTGCTGTTTCATATAATTTACAATTTCCACTGTCCGCTCTGGATTCACATAATTATACCAGGTAAGGATGTCTCCAACATCCTTTAAGGTAAGGCCGCTGTCTATGGTTTTGTCCGCCGGAAAGATCAGTCTTCCAAAACCCTCAAAAGCCGGATCTTCAATGACATCCATCACTTTCGTATTTTCTGTCACAGTCGTCATCTCCTCTGCCTGCACTGGTCTGCTCCATCCTGCAAGTACAAGAATACAAAATAAGCAGGGCGGCAGAAGCCCTTTTCTTTTTATGTTTTTCCATTTTCCCCTGAGCATCCGAAAACACCTCCACTTTTTATACATGTTTCTTTCCTGTAACTTATTATAAAATAGTCTTTTCTTTCCTTGAAGAAACAATAAGTTTTTGTGTTTATACCTTAAGGTTGTATGTAAAGCTATGCTCCCGGTCTTAACAGAAAAAAGCGTTTTCATGAAAAGAGCGTTGATCCAACGACCAACGCCCTTTGTTCATACTATTGAAGTTTACTTTACCACACCGATCAGTTCCCGGATATCTTCCACCTGGTTTTTCTCCATAAATTCTTCTATCCCTTTTACCACCTCTGCTGTGGCATAAGGATTAAAGAAATTCGCGGTTCCCACGGACACAGCGGTCGCTCCCGCCATGATGAACTCCAGGGCATCCTCTGCTGTAGCAATGCCGCCCATTCCGATAATCGGAAGGGAAACTGCGTTTGCCACCTGGTAAACCATACGCACAGCCACAGGCTTCACAGCCGGGCCAGACATACCGCCGGTCTTATTTGCCAGAGCGAACGTCCGTTTATGGATGTCGATCTTCATTCCTGTGATCGTATTAATAAGGGATAAAACATCCGCGCCTCCCGCCTCGGCAGCCTTAGCCATCTCTGTGATATCTGTCACATTCGGGCTCAGCTTCATGATAATCGGCTGCTTTGCATATTTTTTCACCTCTTTGGTGATGGCAAGCAGCGCCGCCGGGTCCTGGCCGAAAGCAATCCCGCCCTCCTTTACGTTAGGACAGGAAACGTTAATCTCTAACATATCCACCGGTTCTTCGCCCAGGCGCTCCACTACCTCGCAGTAATCCTCTGTGCTCTTTCCGCATACATTTACGATAATTTTCGTATCAAATTTCTTTAAAAAAGGGATATCCCTTTTACAAAAAACGTCAATTCCAGGATTCTGAAGACCAATGGCATTCAGCATCCCTCCCCAGGTCTCTGCCACACGGGGTGTAGGATTTCCCGGCCACGGCACGTTTGCCACACCTTTTGTAACCACGGCCCCAAGACAGTTAAGATCTACGAACTCACTGTACTCTTCTCCTGAACCAAAGGTACCGGAGGCCGTCATAACCGGATTCTTAAGCTCTACGCCGGCTAAATTCACGCTCATTTTGCTCATAGCTCCACCTCCGTGCTTAAAAATACAGGACCGTCTTTGCAGACACGTTTGTTGTGTACATGGGAATGTGCATCCACATCCTTAGACTTGCACACACAGGCAAGACAGGCGCCCACGCCGCAGGCCATCCGTTCCTCCATGGAAATCCAGCAGGGGATGCCTTCTTCCAGGGCGTATGCCTTTAACGCCCGAAGCATAGGCGCAGGTCCGCAGGCA